>CAZZIY010000034.1:0-13352 GCA_964654525.1 uncultured Vampirovibrionales bacterium
AACATCACCACGCCAATTGTGTTTAAACTCATAGGTGAACTCTCTGAGAACATATACCCCTTGCGGGAACGAATCAGCCAGATCACACTGTTGGTGCAAAAAGAAGTGGCTGAACGACTGACCGGTGGTCCTAATCACCCACAGTACAACGCACTCAGTATTGCAGTACAGTATTGGTACGAGGTGAACATCATCCACCATCTGCCGGCCTCTCACTTTTATCCCAAACCCAAAGTGGACTCTGCCCTGGTACAGCTAACACCCAGACTTGAGCCTAGACGAATGGCAGCGCACAGCAAAACGCTTTCAAAAATTATTCGCGCAGCCTTCTCACAGAGACGAAAAACCATTCAAAATACACTGATCCACGGCAGTATTGCGGATTCTCGCGACAAGGCAGAAGTACTGCTGGCAGCGGCGGGTATATTGCCTTCTCAGCGGGCGCAAGAAATCAGTATTGAACAATTTGAGGCGCTCACCGATGCCTACCTCCAAAGACAACCCGACAACCCATAAGCAGCTAAGCCTGCAGGCTCGGGCTTTTGCCAAAATCAATCTGGGTCTAAATATACTGGGGCCTCGTCAGGACGGCTTTCACGATCTTCAATCCGTATTTTGCCGGATAGGCTGGCACGATACATTAACGTTCACCTTAGAGATTGATAAATCAACGCAAATTCAATTACCCCAAATTCAGTTTACATGTGACGGTCCACACGCAGGGATGCTGGACCCTGAGAAACCCAACCTGGTGACCACCGCCGCTAAAGCCTTTCTGGACACTTATTTAGCAAGCTATCCCAATACGGGGACACCTTTGCTGACAATACATCTAGAGAAACATATTCCTGTACAAGCAGGACTGGGCGGTGGGAGCAGCGATGCTGCCGCCACACTCAACGCGCTGAACGGCCTGTTTAAACAATGCTTTTCAGGGAAAGCCTTGCCCGAGAATCAGCTCTATGACGTGGCCGTTCAGCTGGGATCTGATGTGCCGTTTTTTCTCGCCGACGTGGATCTGGCCTACGTCACCGGCCGAGGCGAGCATATTCAGCCGCTTAAAACTGCAGCGGTAAGTCTTCCCTGGTCAGTAATCGTTGCAAAACCAAAACACGTCAACATCTCGACAGTACAGGCTTATCAGACGCTTCGAGAACAGAACCACTACCAAACACACAATTTTGCACCCTTCTTAGCGTGGCTAAAGCAAGCAGCTCAAACACCGCCAGAAGAGTTACCCCCTTTTTTAAACACCTGGCTTATCAATGACTTTGAAACGGTGATTCTACCGCGAGACCCAATTTTCCAGGATATCAAGGCTGCATTTTCGTCTTTGGGGGCGGTGTACTGCATGATGAGCGGGAGTGGACCGAGCATGGTTGGATTTTTTGTTGGATCGTTTGTTGGTTCTAAAGACTCAGTGCTGACTCAAACTGTCATTGACAACGCTTTCCAGCAAAACGGTCTGGCCCATAAAACCGACTACTGGGTCCAGGAACACTCGTAAACTGAATCTTTATGTTTTCTTAAGCATTCCCCCCTCAATTTCACTGGTGGCACCGTTTTTATTCTAATATCTATTCGTTTATTTTATCCAATCAACTGAGTCACAACGGGCGAAAATAAACGCGATTACAGAGTCCGCGATGACATTGTCTAGGAGGAGTGTGGTTATGGCCATGCCAGAATTAGCTGAAATGGTGGATCAGGTGAAGCACATCGAGGCAAAACTCACCCATGTCAAACGCACACAGGGTGAAAGCTCAAAGGAATACAAAGAGTTACTCAAATCCTTTGCCGTTGCCTGGTTTGTGCTAAAACAAAGCCGCGAACAGTCTGAATTTATTGACACACTGACCGCAGTGAGTCGTTGATTTAGACGATCGAGCCATTTAAAACACAAAAAACGCTTCGAGATTCTGTCTTGAGGCGTTTTTTAATGCCTTGACCCTTCATAGGCAGCCACCTGACCTTGTACCGTCTCGATCAACCGCTTCCTAAACTCAGCATCCCCTCCCAGATAAGACTTAATCTGGTAATGATAGTCCTCAAACATCAAGGCATGCTCATTAACGGGGTGTACCCAGCCCCCGTTTAACCGCTCGACATACGTTTTCAATTTCTGCTCTCGCTTCCAGCGAGGGTTAATCGCTAAATTCAGGTGGACCAGATTAATGCCGCTGATCTTCCCTCTGGGTCCATCGCACTGAATACTGGTATGCCCAACCGCTCCTGGGAAATGTAACAGGTCTTTTTGGTTCCGAAAAAGACGCATCTGGAAGTCGGGGTACAGGTACCCGTCATCTATCCAGCTCAATGATTGTTCACGAGAATCAACAGCACAGATATGCAAACGAGGAAGTTTATAGTGTGTATAGTCCTCTTGAGACAAGATACCTTCTTTTAAGGCTGTAAATTCTGGCTCAGGAAACTCATCATCATCCAGACGCAGCACCCAATCACTATGGCAACGCGTAACAAGGGCTTCCAGTCCCCCGTTGCAAGTTTGCGCCTGGTTATCAATCCAGAACAACTCATCAGCCAAGTCCCGACACACTTCAAAGGTATTATCCGTCGTCTTGCTATCAACTCCCACCACGATTTCATCCGACCAAGGCCGGATATACTCCAATAAAGGACGGATTCTATCCGCGCTATTCATCGTGATAATGCAGGTTGAAAGGCTTTGTGCCTTCAGCTTCAAATTAGGGCCTGCTTTTTCCTGCCAGCGCGGCCAACACACTTTCTGTTCTTGGCGTTTTTGCAACCGGTGCATCCATCGACGAATCATTTGCCGTAGCGAATCGCAAAAATAAGTCCACCGATAGCGAAGATCTCGGGTGATTTCGGGTCTCGTAAAAGATTTCGTCTCAGTATTCATACTATGTCTACTCTCATTTTGGGCTCTGTTCTCACAGCATTGTCACACCAAAGTCTCCTGATTCTGTAGAATGAGAATCATAGCCGAAGCCCTTTGATGCGTCATCCGGGTTTTATTGTTCCCCGTTGTGAGCCCTCTGTTTATGTCTTCTTCCACTCCTCAGAACCTTATGAAAACCGTATTTCTAAACACACCCAGTGTGGATACCATCACCACACGTTTTTTGATGCTGTTTATCATCGTCATGTCGATCCCGGTGTTTTCGCTGATTCTATTTACGCAAAATATTCTCAAATCACAATCAGAACAAGCCATCACCTCACACATCAAGCAGACTCACCAGATCATTCAACTTCAAATCACCCTTCTCTCTCAGCAAGTGGAAGATCAACTTCATAGTCTCCAACTCAGTAAGGCAGACATCAAGCCCGACGCAAACTTAAAAAAAATCTGCCCGCAGGGAGGAGATACCTTATGCATTTTGCTAAACGACGTCACTGCTCCCCTCGATCATCAAACCATCACTATTCAAGGCCCCACGCAATCAACCATGTCGCGCTCTACTTTTGAGCAGCTTCATTCTGGTTTTCGATCGCTCTTGACCCCCAGCACCTCCTTAATTCTTGCTGAGGGACTTCGCCCCAATAACACACCCGTCAATGTCAATACACTGTCCGTTGGCGGACAACAACAGCTCTATGTGATGAGCCGTGTTCAACGTGGGAAGCAGATTTTTATCTTAGGCAAACCACTCACCCAAGCCTGGCTTAACCAGGTATACCAACTCAATAACACACTCAGCAGCGCCTGTATTATTGCAACAGTGCAGCCTCAGGCATCTTTAGCACAAGCCCCCAGAGCACTCACCCTGGTGGCAAAAAGTACCGATTTATCCTTGCCCACTCCAGTCTTAATTAACAGCATAAGACAGCCTGTACTTAATGCACTGAAAAGCGATTTGATTGAAATAGCCGACACCCAGATTCAATATACCGGTGAACAGCATCTTCTTTTCAACCCAGAAAATATGGCTGTTGCTCGAATCTTGGTGCTCTTACCCAAAACCTGGCAATCAGAATCAGTCAGTTCTTACTATCTGGGTATTTTAATTATTGTGATTGCCTGTCTCCTCTTTTCAGTTCTGGTGGCCGTTTTAGCAGCCAGAACCATTACCCAACCCCTGCTCAAACTCATTCTGCTGGTCAGCCAACTCAGCCGGTCCGGGGATCTCGCCACCCGGATTCATATTCGTGGGGTGCATGAAATTAACCAACTGAGTGCGGCTTTTAACCGAATGTTAGAACGCTTAGAGTCTGAAAACAGGCGCAAAGATGAATTTGTGGCAACGCTCACCCACGATTTAAAAGTGCCCTTACTTGCAGAAAAGCAAACACTCAACTACCTACTAAAAGGCACTTACGGAGAAATAGGCGCCGATCAGCAGGAGATTCTGGGGGCTATCCGCAGTACCAATCAATCCACACTCACCCTGGTCAACGGACTTTTGGAAGTGTACCGCTATGAATCAGGGCGAGTTAATTTAGTGTTTGAGCAGGTTCCCGTGATCGATCTGATACAAGAGACCATGGAAGAGTGCCGGCCACTGGCTGCAGAAAAGTTTTTAACCCTCACCCTGGATAACCGTTTGACCCATTTACCGCCAGAAAGCGCGGTGGAAAGCTCTACGGCCTGGGGTGACCGGATTGAATTAAAACGGGTCTTTCAAAATTTATTGAGCAATGCAATCACCAACACGCCCAAACACGGCACTGTGGATTGTATCATCACCCACTCGGGCTGTATGAAACAGTCGGTTGTTCAGCGTTTTAGTGAGTTAGAGCACAGTTCTTTAACCAGACCTGTCTCGCTCAAAAACAGCATCCTGGTCTCTGTTCAAGACTCTGGCATTGGTTTTTCAGTCGATGATTTACCCAATCTGTTTAAACAGTTTGCAGCCAACCGAGGACGAAATCCGATGAGTATTGGGCTTGGGCTGTATAATTGCTATCAAGTCGTGATGGCCCACCAGGGTCAAATATGGGTGGAAACCACCGAAGGAGTTGGTTCTGCCGTCAATGTGGTGTTAACCCAGCCAGAAAGAACGTCCGAATGACCGTGGAGAGTAAAGATCAGGATTTAACAAAACCTATCCGGGTGTTAATTGTTGACGATCAGCGTCTCACCCGTGTCAGCCTCAAAGCTATGTTGTTTGAGCAGAGAGAGCGTATCCTGTTGGTCGCAGAAGCGGAAGAGGGGCGTGAAGCCATTCAACTGACAGAACAGCACCGTCCCGATGTTATTTTAATGGATATTGGAATGCCCATTATGGACGGGATTCAGGCCACACAAGCGATTAAAAGCCGCTTTCCAGAGACCAAAATCGTGATGCTCACCACTCACGATAGTGAGGAAGATATTCTGGAATCTTTTCGCTCCGGGGCCACCTCCTACTGTTTGAAGGAAACGCCACCAGAGCAACTGATTCAAATTATTATTGCCACTGCCCGTGGAGCGTGCTGGATTGACCCCAGTATTGCCAAAGTCGTGCTCAAAGGGCTAAATACACAACCCAAAGAGGCAGTTCTGACAAAACGAGACACCCCAACAGACTCATTCAACCTAACTGAACGAGAATGTGATGTACTTCGACTGATTACCCAGGGCAAAAACAATCAAGAGATCGCTGACACACTGTGCCTGAGCCTCAATACCGTGAAGACGCACCTGAAAAATCTCTTTCAAAAACTCAATGTGGAAGACCGAACAGCGGCTGCCATTAAGGCCCTAAAAGAAAAACTCGTATAGAACTTGCTATAATTAAGTAGACATTATCTTGGAGAAAAGTGCATATGACACCGGCTGAAACACACACTGAAAAAAACGAAAAGCACGTGAGTGCGGGTCAAAACAACACCTCAAACTCAACGGGGGATTCCTTACTTCACCCTGCTGAGAACCGAAATATTTTGCTCTGGCTGGCCGTGTTGGGTATCCCCGGACTATTGCTCTTCTTGATTCTCAACAAGCTGGCGTAGACGGCGCCGTAAAATTTTGCCTGTTGCCCCTTGGGGGATTTCTGGGATAAAGGCCCAAAACCGGGGCACTTTATAACCCGCCAGATGCAATTGGCAGTGCTTTTTTAAATTTTCAATCACCGTACTTATCTCGAAAGCGCTTGCCGCTTCTGGCGTTAACACCACAAAGGCCTTCACCTCTTGATGATACAGTTCGGAGGCAACCCCAATCACAGCACAAGCCTGGACACTGGCATCCAAATACAAAACTTCTTCCACCTCTCGAGGGTAGATTTTGCTGCCTCCGCGGTTGATGAGATCGTCTTCTCGGTCCAGAATCCGGACATACCCGTCCTCATCCATCAAGCCCATATCTTTGGTATGGAGCCAGCCCTGGCGCATTGCACGAGCAGTCTCCTCTGGCCTTTGCCAGTAACCCATCATCACAATCGGTCCACGAACCGCAATTTCACCCATAGTGTTAGGTGGTAACTGTTTTCCATGCTCATCCAAAATCCCCACTGTTACCCCCGGTAAGGCAACACCAACGGTTCCAGGCTTACGCGGTCCGTTGAGGGGGTTTGAACACACAATGGAAGATGCTTCAGACAGCCCGTAACCCTCTTGCACCGGGGCACCAAAGACACTTTCGACTTGTTCTAAAACAGCGACGGGCATGGGAGCTGCCCCCGAATGACAAACGCGCAGAGAATTCAGCTTAAAATACCGGCCCCGTTTTTGCAGCTCTTGCAGTGCGGCCAGCATCATCTGATACATGGTCGGCACTGCTGCCAGAAAGGTGACCTTATATGTTTCTATCGCCTCTAAAACCACTTTAGGACTAAATTTTTTGATCAAAACAACCGTGGCACCCACCCCAAAGGCAGACAGCAGCACATTGGTCTGCCCAAACACATGGAATAACGGCGAAACCGTAATAAATACATCACGAGCCGTGGCCTCAATCACCTGGCAGTTGGCGTGAGCATCGGCTGCAATGTTTTGATGCGAAAGCATCACACCTTTGGGCTTACCCGTTGTACCTGAGGTGTATATTAAAACCGCCAGTTGATCGGCATGATTCAGGGTCATAATCTCAACAGGAGCCCTATTTGCGCCATTCGTTGAGAGCTCCAGTGAGGGTGAATAGACCCAGAAGCTTGAAGACTGATACCAATGGGCCGGAAGCTCTTGCTCTGAAAAACTTGGATCCAGCAATAGACCCACGGCCGCTGCATCTTGAAGAATCGATTCCCACTCCTCTAAACTTAGGCGGGTATTTAACGGGATGACCACTGCATTGAGCGCGAGGAGAGCAAAATAATGAACCACCCAAAACGGTGTATTGAGAGCAAGTAAGCCGACCCGGTCGCCTGGTTTTACCCCATATTGCTCTAAAAGCACCTGTGACTGAAGGCAAACAGCGTCCCAAAGAACCGCGTACGTCCAAGATGACTCTGAGGTAATCAGTGTTATCTTATCTGGGTCGTTAGAAGCAAAATGGGCGAGCCGGCTGACCAGATTTTTTCCCCGAAAATCAGGCACCATTGTCACTTAGACCCAATTTGAGTTAAAACCGTTTTAAGCTCGTTGAAAATCTTGAGATTCGCCTTTGGAAATGCGTAATTTCCCAAGGCTTGGGGCTCTATCCACGCAGACGCTTCTGCAGAGCGGAGCAGAATGGATTCTGCTGTGTGATGTTCACTCAATTGGCATAAAAACGGATATAACGTAATGCGAAAATGGGTATAGGCATGTTTAACAGGGGTCAGTGCTGCCGTAATTTCAATCGAAACACCCAATTCTTCTTGAATCTCACGAAGCACAGCAGCTTCGATCGTTTCTGATTCTTCTTTTTTCCCACCCGGGAATTCCCACAGTCCCCCCAAAAGACCCGTTTCAGGACGTCGTTGAATAAACAGCTTGCCTCGGTGCACAATCACCGCCACTGCAATATCGTAATGAGGGGTTTTTACGGCTGGTTTTTTGAGAGGCAAGCTCTCTTGAAGACCGGCGTCTAAGGCCAAACACTCTTGTGAGATAGGGCAGATGAGGCATTTTGGCTGTGTGGGAGTACACACTGTAGCCCCAAGTTCCATGATAGATTGATTAAAACTATAGGGATCGTTGGATGTGTCTAACCACCGTGCTGATAAGTGCCATAGTTTCTGGATCGTATCTGCCTGAGAAACATCTGACTCAATCTTAAACAGCCGACTGAGAACACGTTTGACATTCCCGTCCAAGAGGGGATGGGCTTTTTCGTAGGCAAAGGTGAGAATAGCTCCCGCTGTACTTTTTCCAATACCAGAGAGCGCTTCAACCGATTCTAATGTCTGTGGAAACTTTCCCCCGTGCTTTTCCATAATTTGGTTTGCGGCTTTATGCAAATTGCGGCAACGAGCATAATAACCCAGCCCCTCCCACAGCTTGAGCACTGCATCGAGAGGTGCTTCTGCCAGAGATTGAATGGTGGGAAAGGTCTTTAGAAAGCGCTCAAAATAAGGGATAACCGTAACCACTTGTGTCTGCTGGAGCATAATCTCAGATATCCAGATGTGATAAGGATTTTTTGTGTTCCGCCAAGGCAGATCTCTGGCATTTTGGCGGTACCACTCGGTAAGATTTGCAGCCATCCGCGATAAAACATCCACAGAGGTGTGGCAATCTTCAGCGGATAATTCAGCAATCGGGGTTTGTGAGCAAGCCATACCCCCGATTATAGAGAAAGCAGGATGCCTCCGGGGAATAATTTAAAAAAGTTTACATAACGATTCTGGCAAAAATCGTTATGCCTATTGGATTTCAGACATTTTATCTCGTCTTAAAATACAAAAGTGGCTCGCTAATTTTACATGCTTTAAAGAAACCCAGAGAAAGACCGAATACATAGCCATCAGCCCTTGTCATCGTGATTACAGGGCTTGAGGAGACGGTTTTTCCGTGAATGAGAGATATATCACCCAAATTGAGGAATAAGTAACCACCATGGGTTTAGGAGCCAGTCAAGCCAGATTTCTGGTCTTAACAGCCCGAAAAAGTGACCTGGAGTTGACCGGTCAGCAGATCAACCAATCACGTCTGCAGATCGCCAACATGACCAACCAGTTATTTACGGTTGTCGCCAATTTAGACCCCGAATCCAGACAGGCACTTTCGGTTCAGGCGCGTATTCAGGCGCTACAAAGTTTGGATAAATCTTTAGAGCTGCAACTCAGACGGGTGGATACCCAACAACAAGCCTTACAGACTGAAATTGATGCGGTGAAAAAAGTGATCGACAAAAACATCGCGCTGTCTTTCAAGACATTTGGGTAAAAGAAAAAGCCCTTTCTTGAGATCAGAAAGAGCGTTGGTGTAACAGGGAGGAGGAGAAATTTACTTTAAACAGCAATGGCTGCAATCAATTGAGGATAATGAGGTTTACCGTTTTTTTCTGAAGATTTGGGCTTTGAGGGATGATGAAATTTTATTTTGGAAACGCTGGGACTCGTTTTTTCAAACCAAACTTTGGGTTGAGGGGTTTTCTTAAATACATCTGGGTTGCTTTGCCAGTACTCTTCTTCGTTCTGGACGATCAGCATCGCTTTGTCTAACAGGTAGAATTCTGGTTGCTCAATATATTCGTGTCGAAAAGCCCGTTCACCGCACTGATGACAACACGGCTGCGAGGGGACCAGACTGTTCAAACAATATTGACTGGATCTGCGAATATGACAGCCCTGGCATCGAAGGACGACCCAGCGAAAAATAACCCCGCACCCACACTGGGGACAGTATGATTTTCCTTCTTCGTACGATAGCCCTCTGTGATGGCAAACTTGCTGACTGTTGAGAAAAACCGTCCAAAGGTGCCGAAGCTCTTGCAGCAATACACTAAAAATAGGGGTTTTCACTTAATTTGTCCTTGTTGTCTAAGGCCAAACACCCGAAAGAATTGCAGTGGCCGAAGTCCTCTTGATAGCTTCAGCGCTGAATAAAGTTCCGTATTCATGCCGGAAACTTTTTTCTCTTGTTTTTGTTTTGGGATCACCCGTGAGAATGTCTGAAACCCAGATTGTTGCTGTTCGTAAAGCATGGCAAATTTCCCTCTTAAATCCCGCAATTAAATTGTGCTGCTAGACTCTCAACCCTTGGTGCAACTCGACTGTTATTTAAACCCAGTCATCTAATGCTGTGGTTTTGTGTTGAAATCATAAAGCGCTTTTTTTAAAAAGCAATTTTCATGTAAACATCCCCTTAAAGATCACCGTGTGGACTCGATGAATCCCAATAGCACTGATTTAACCAGAACTGAAGCCAGTACTGAGGCAAAAGTCACCCTTGTGCGCCCTCAAGACTCATTTAAGGTGTGGCTACAATTGTGGTTAGAAAATTTTTCAGTCCCGCATTGCTCGCAATGCGAAAAGACCCAAGCGCTTCCACCGCCATACTTAGAAGGCCCAGAAACTGTCAGGCTCTGTTATCCGTGCCTGGAGCGATTGGGGTGTCTAGGCGAACAGAGAGAATTATTGCAAACAGAATTACTCAACCATAACCATCCTGTCGTCATCGGCGGGGTGTGGAATCCCAGTCTCAAGAAGCTCATCTACCGATATAAATTCAGCGCTAATCGCAGCAAGCAACTACTAAACACCCTAGCTGGTGTTGCCATTACAGGATGGCAACACACAGAGCAGTCCACACCATCACTCCCCTCGCTCCGCTGCCTTTCTAAAGAAAGTACGATTTTAACTGTCATTCCCAAACGCTTGCCTGATCTAAATGTAACGGAAACGACGTCCGTCATCCCCACTCAAGCTGATTCATTATTAGGAATAAGCGACCTGGCAAAATTACTCTCAGCCAAAACAGAAATCCCTATTGCAGAAGGCTTGCTCAACTGGCGTCGTCCCACAAAAGCTCAACACTCTCTGTTTAAACGCCAAGAAAGAATCTCAAATGTCTCTGGCAGCCTACAGGCTGAAAAAATAAATTTCCTTCCCGCTCACAAAACCGCGGCCCCAAAAACCATTATCGTCTTTGATGATATTCGCACAACGGGGGCCACCCTTCAGGCAGCTGCAGAAGCACTTAAACAAGAATACCCAAACAGTCAAATTATCGAATGGGCCGTGTGCCAAATACCCTATCGAGCGTGGAAACCTTCCGCAAGATTTTGACCCGCGGGATTCTGACCTGAAATTTCATCCCCCACTTTACACCCAGCATGGCTTGTGGCTATGATGTTGCCGTCCCCTCTTTATGATTGAAGAATGAGCTATTTCATCATGCCTAATCCCAGTCCTACAGTTTCCTTTACGCTTAAGGAAGCTCGCCCAAACTTACTCCGCATTGGACTTGCTGGGCTAGGAACTGTGGGCCGAGGGGTCTATAAAACCCTTCTAAAACATCCTTTAACAGACAGTGGCTTCCTTAAAATAAACACTGTGGCGGCAAGAAATAAGCAAAAAGCAGAAGCCACGTTGCACAATATCCATGGCCTCTTCGCCCCACAGCCCGCCAGCAGCATTCAATCCCCTGATACTCTTCCCATGGTTACCACTGAAACCCTCAAGATGGCGAGCGACCCAAATTTAGACCTAATTATAGAAGTGATGGGAGGGGTAGACGTTGCCAAAACACTGGTAGAAACAGCACTAAACAACGGAAAACACGTCGTTACTGCCAACAAAGAGCTGATTGCCAAACACGGTCCTGCCCTCTTCCGCCTGGCTGAAGAACGGGGTGCCTGCCTCCTTTTTGAAGGTGCTGTCGCCGGTGGCATTCCCATTATATTGCCGCTGCAACTTTCATTAGCCGGCAATCAGGTCATAGAAATTGCCGGTATTCTCAACGGCACCACCAACTACATCCTGTCTCAAATGAGTGATTCCGGTTGGGATTACCAACAGGCCCTCCAGGCGGCTCAAGCTAAAGGGTTTGCGGAAGCCGATCCCACCAACGATGTCGAAGGCTACGATACCGCCTATAAAATCGCCATTTTGGCTTCGATTGCCTTTAAAAAGCAAGTTCCGTTGGACGCTATTTATTGCAAAGGAATGACTCAAATTTCGGCGCTAGACATCCAGAATGCCCGTGAATTAGGCTTTGTGATCAAACTCTTGGGCCGCTGTCGCTGGCAAGAGGCTGATGATGCGCTTGATGTTCGGGTCCATCCAGTGCTTGTTCCACTCGATCATCCGCTGGCCAGTATTCAACAAGAATATAACGCTGTTTGGGTTCAGGGAGATGCCGTCGGAGATGTGATGTTTTCTGGACGTGGTGCCGGAGAACTCCCCACAGCCAGTGCAGTTTGCGGAGATGTGCTGCTCATTGCCAACTCCTTGCAAGAGTCCAGCGAGCCTGCCTCGCAAGACAGACCTCTGTTAAAAGCCATGCGCTTTCAAAATCATGAAGCCGCAAAAATGCTAGCCATTACTGAAACAATCAACCGCTACTACATTCGCCTAAACACCCTAGATGAACCCGGGGTGATTGGCAATCTAGGACATGCTTGCGGTATGGCTGAAGTGAGTTTGGAAACTGTCTTACAGAAAAAAATAGAGGCTGACGGGACTGCATCTATTGTACTCATCACTCACGATGTGACAGAACAGCAAATGCGTCAAGCACTGGATACCATCATTGGGCAGAGCACCACCCAGTCTATTGGTGCTGTATTAAGGGTTTTTTAGGGAATCTGTTTCATGTCAACACGAAGCACCAGTGGTATTCTATCTCAGTACAAGGATTTTTATCCCCGTGATCTTCAAAAACCAGGATACCCTTTAATTAGCTTACATGAAGGGAATACTCCTCTCATTCCAGCTTGTCATCTGGCTGAATGGATAGAGAAGAATACACCCACCCGGGGGCTTCGTATATTTTTGAAGTATGAGGGGCTAAACCCCACTGGCAGCTTTAAAGACCGGGGAATGACCTACGCAGTTTCGCAGGCCAAAGCCGATGGGGCTATGTCCATTATTTGTGCCAGTACCGGTAATACCAGCGCTGCGGCGGCGGCCTACGGAACACGGGCCGGACTAAAAACCTATATTGTTTTGCCCAGTGGAAAAGTGGCTTTGGGCAAACTCTCTCAAGCCGTTCTCTACGGGGCAGAAATTATGGAGATTGACGGCAATTTTGACCGTGCGCTCACCTTGGTTCGGCAATTGGGTGAAACCGGGAAAGTGACAGTCGTTAATTCCATTAACCCCTACCGAATTCAAGGCCAAAAAAGTGCCGCCTTTGAAGTGTGTGACGCGCTGGGTAACGATAAACAGGCAGAAGCCCCAGATTATTTATTTATTCCCGTCGGCAATGCCGGCAATATCACTGCCTATTGGCTTGGGTTTTGTGAATATTATGCTGCCGGAAAAATCACACAAAAACCGAAAATGATGGGGTATGAAGCCGAGGGCTCGGCTGCCATTGTTCAAAATAGAGTGATCGAAAACCCAGAAACACTGGCCACA
>CAZZIY010000035.1:0-13309 GCA_964654525.1 uncultured Vampirovibrionales bacterium
CATGCCGAAAGTGTTTCACGGAAATATCTCCTATAGAATGGATATTTTTAACACTTTTTTTTCGTTACTTCAGCAAAAAGCTTTAGCCAATACCGGGGATTTCACTCGGTTTTATACAAATGAAGTCAGCCAATCACTAAATTTTCGTCTAGTCGTAGACAAGCCGCCCAGTGCCCGGGGAGATATTCTTTTAAAGTCGGTTCTTCACGCTTGCAAGCATCTACGGCCATAGGACAACGTGTATGAAAACGACAGCCAGACGGTGGATTAGCAGGATTGGGCAAATCTCCTTCCAAACGTATTCTTTGGGATCGAAACTCAGGCGTATAATGCCTGGGGTCTGGAACAGGAATGGCACTGAGCAGTGCTTGAGTATAAGGGTGCAGGGGTTGTGTGTATAAAGTGGATGACGGGGCAATTTCCACAATACTTCCCAGGTACATCACGGCAACCCTGTCACTGACAAATTGCACCACACTGAGATTATGCGCGATAAATAAATAGGTCAGCCCCAGTGATGCTTTAAGATCATCAAGCAAATTGAGAATTTGCGCTTGAATCGAAACATCCAACGCACTGACAGGTTCATCTGCCACAATAAATTGAGGATTCAAGGCGAGAGCCCGGGCAATGCCCACCCGTTGCCTCTGGCCACCAGAAAATTCATGGGGATAGCGCCCGGCAGCATCTTGGGGCAAACCCACCATGTCCAACAGACTAGAAACCTTTTTGGCTAGTTCAATTCCTGAGGCCACCCGGTGAATGGTGAGCGGTTCGGACAATATGTCGCCTATTTTCATCCGGGGATTCAGGCTGGAATAAGGATTTTGAAAAACCAATTGCATATTGCGGCGCATGGCACGCATCGCTTGCGGCGACAGCATGCTGAGATCTTGCCCCTGAAACAGAACTTGCCCTTGTGTTTGGGGAATGAGTTGCAGGATACACCGTCCTAAAGTTGATTTCCCACAGCCGGACTCTCCAACAAGACCCAGTGTTTCTCCAGGCCTAATATCAAGATTCACTCCAGACAAGGCCTGGACCGCCCCCACGGTCTTTTGGAAAAACCCCTTGCGGATAGGAAAGTGTTTGACCAAGTTTTTGACACAGACCAATGGCTGCTGCTCATTTGAGGTGAGTAATTGATTCACAAAGACGTCTTCCCAAAAAGAGGATTTCTCAAAAAAAATAGATTGTCGTGAGTGACTTTCCTATTTTAATGGCTTCTGCGCGAAAAAGCTTTGGCAGAATCACGGCAAAAGTCTGACAAACCCTTGTTGAGGCCTATTTTTTTGTTGAGCCTATTTTCTTCTGGCTTTCTTTTTACCGACACTGCCATTAGTCTTTGGAGAAGGCGCGTTCAAAGCGTCGTAATCCACCAGTGCATGGCGCAGGACCTCGTCCATATGCTTTACAGCAACAATTTCAATCGAGGTATCCTTCAGTATCTCCGGGCGTTCGGCCAGTAAATCTTTGTAGTTTCCAACAGGCACCAGCACTTTTTTCATCCGTGCCGCCTTGGCCCCTTGGATTTTATCAAACGTGCCGCCGATGGATCCGATATCCCCACCCGCCAAGCATGTTCCCGTCATTGCCACATCTGGACGAACAGGGATGCCAGTCAATTGGCTAATAGCGGCTGTAGCCGTTGCGGCGCCTGCGCTGTTACCATCCGCTGGACTAGGGAAGTTGGCCTGAAGAAGCACATTGTAAGGCATAGTGTCTAAGCGTTTGTAGCGTTTATTGGCAACATGCAAATAAGCCTGAACCCGCAGTGTCGCGTCTTTCATCATATCCCCGGCTGGCCCCGTGGTGCTCTGCAAAACAAATTTTGGCTTTAATTCCTTGGCGTTGATCGGTGCTCTGGCGAGTTCTACAATTTCCATCTTTTTGACCGAACCCGGGAAGGTATGTCCAGAATCTTCCACACCAACGGCCAGACCGTGACAGGCTCCCACAGTTGGCTCTTTAAATAAGGCTGTATCGTGATAGACATTGGGAGACCCTAAAATTGGTTCCAGATCACTGGATTCTACAGAAACAGCTGGTGCAGGCGGGATCACTTTATCAGTCATACGCTTAGCCACACGTTCACACAGTGTTTTTAGTTCATCTAATCGACCGCTCCAGAAGTAATCGTCCACTATGCGTTCAATGGCATCATCAGAAAATCTGACCATAAACTCATTTTCCACCCGGGGCACAATCCTCTCACGCATCACCCGCTTGGCTTGTGTGGGTGTATAGGAGTACGTCAAGCTCACCACAGACATATCGCGGTCATTGCCCAGTTTTTCTTTAAAAATATCACCCAAAATATGTCGTGTGGTCTCCTCCATGGTCGCCACAAAGACAAAGGGAAGGGTATTGATAGGCACATTAAGCCCCATATCCTTAAATTTTTCACGCCCTTCAGCGGTTGAAAGCTGCATAAACTGCATCTCACCCAGACGACTGCCTAAAAACATTTCCAGTCCGTCTAATACTACCATTGAGTTGGGTGTTTTGGTCTGGATCATGGCTTGTGCCGGCACACTGACAGGAATAATGACCACATCCCCGTCACTATCACGGGTGGTGATGGGCGCAAAATTGCTGGGATTGGACGTGAAAACAGGAATTTCTAGTATCTGTTGAAGCACCTCAATCACTTCCTGTTTTACGAGTTCTGTTCCATATGCACCGCTAAGAACCAACATGGGCTCATTCTTCCAGCCATTGGAATTACCGCGTTTCAAGAAGCGCATCACTTGTTCCCGCACTTCGGGCGGGGTAACGGGATTTTCCAACAGGAGCCTCCTCGCCCGATGTAAATCAACTTGTTTGCCTCGAATGTTTTTCCACGGGGTTTCTGCTTCGACTCGGCCCAGCTTACACAACAGCTGATGGAGGGTGTGTTGTTTTTTAGCAAACATCAATTTGGCTTGGGCACCCATCTCGCGAATACGATCAAGATCGCCCTCACTCGCGCCATTGGCTTTCGCTTGGGTCATGAGTTTACCAAAATTTTCTTCAAAAGCAGCCCCACCGCCTTGAGTACGGAGTTTGGTAATAAATCTTTCATGAACCTTTTGGGCTTGGGTGAGGATTGGATCGCTGGCTTTTGGATCTTGCGGTTCGTTATATAAGGCGGCCAGCAATCGGTATAAGCGGATATCTCTCAACTGTTGGCGTTTTCGTGAATCATACTCATCATCAAAGTCGTTCAATACTTCTTGAGAGCTGCGAAGTAAGGCTTCCATTTGCTCTTTCTGACCCACATGTGTCTGAAGTGCCTTTTGGACATTAGATAACGTGGTCTTTAAACCATTGAGTAGAGCAATGTCATCAGACATTAATTCTTGAGATCGCTCACCCATTGCCTGCTGTAAGGCACGCGTCTTATTTTGGTATGTCCTAACAACCTCTGGAGAAGGTTCTTGTTGTTGCATCTGGGACTGAAGCGCTTCTCCTTCAGCTTCTAAAGCTTGAATCTGCGCCGTAAACTCTTGTGTCACTTTTGGGAGCACATCCTGCTGAAAGCGGGCTTTATTTGCCTCTTCCTGCTGTCTCACGGCTGTTTCGGCAGATTTAAGCATAGCTTCTAAAGCGCGTTTTTTTGAAGCAAACGTTTTTAGATAATCTGCACTGGCTTTAAATGAAGCCACAGCTTGACTAACCGGGCTATCCGATTCAGCAAACATCATTTTATCGCGATTAGAATCAAGCAATTTGGCCACATCATCGATAGGTTTTTTCATCAGACGAAGGGATTCTGCATAGAGGCGAATCGCACTTTCACTGAAAACGGGCTCTCTGTCTGAAACAACGCTTCCTTTAGCCTTAGGCAATTTTGACAGTGCCTCTTCCATTTCTTGGATGGAGGCTTGCAGGCTGAATTGAACTTCGGGATAAGTGTTCACAACCATTCTGCGAACACTCCCTGTCTCCATATCTTCATGAAGGGTCATCCACAGCAATTCTTCTGGAACCACGGTTTCCACAATCGTTTTTTTATCTTTGGCGACTCCATTTTCTGGTTCTTGAGTCACAAACTTACTCTCATTGGGATTAAAAGATGGAAGAACGAGGCGGTAATGAGCCAATAGGATGTGCAGCGGTGTGACCGTATCGTGACCGTAGTCTTGGGCAATCTTAATCGCTTGTTTAAGGACTTTTTGAAAAGGTTTAACATCTTTTGTAATTTCAAATAACTGTGCTTGTCTTTGCTCACGTTCGCTCACTGACCAATTTCTAGCGCTGGCACCAAAATAAATAGGTTGCTGGGTAAGAGAAACCGTGCTTGCAAAGCGAGGTGAAACAACACCAGCCTCTTGATGGGGCTGTTTTGTAGAGCCAACTACTGGGCCAGCAAGGACTCCCGGGGAGGCCAGTGTCACATTCAATGGTGTTAAAAGCGCCAAAATTCAATACCTCACACACTAAAGAGAGATTAGAAAACCATTTCTAAAAGTTACTAACACGGTAGCAAAACAACGCCACAGGATCAACATCTAGCAATCAATATCTAGCAACGACTCGGGCATCTGGACTTACTTATAGACATCTAAACTTATAGACATCTAGACATCTAAAACAAAGGCCGCTTTAAAATTGCGGACTCAAAAAATGCGTTAGGCTACAACGTGCAGACGAGAAGTGAGTCCGCCCGAAAATTTGGGTGGCGTTTGCGGCGCAGGCTCTTTAGCGACATGAGCTTCAGCAGGCTCCAAGGCTTGAGCCAAGACGTCTTCAATCCGGTCAACTAAAATAATTTTTTCTAGTTTGGATTTAATTTTATCGGGCACTTCCTCTAAGTCAGAGGCGTTGTCTTTGGGTAGAAGAACCACTTTGGCCCCCGCTTCAACCGCACCACTCAACTTTTCTCGAACCCCGCCAATCCGTCCCACTTTGCCGTGTAGTGAGATTGTCCCGGTCATGGCCACATCCCCGCGGATTTTACGACCCGTCAAGGCGCTCACCAGTGCTGTCGTAAATGCTGCACCCGCGCTTGGACCGTCTTTGGGAACAGCCCCTTCTTCAGTACCAATATACACTTTTACCATTGTGTTTTCAGGGACAGTAATGCCCAAATCTTTGGCGTGGGTATCCACATAGGCAAAGGCGGTTTGGATAGACTCTTGCATCACCTTTTCCAAGTTTCCCGTGGGGTTCTGGAGGCGGAAATCGCTTTCACCTTTGCTGGCCATCATCCGGGTACTCACCAAAATCGGCATGATGCCGCCGCCCCGCATCGACCAGAAGAGCCCGTTGACCCGGCCCAATTGAGAGGGTTGGACACGGTCCGGTCTGTGAGGTGATTTCCCTATCCAGGTTTCCAGATTGTCTGGGCGAATATTGGGCGGACTTTGATCACCTTTACCCTTGTTATAGACAACCTGTCTGGCAATTTGAAAGACTTTTTGCTTGAGCTGACGAACACCCGGCTCACGGGTGTAGTTTTCACACAAGGCATGGAGGGTTTCTCGAGACAAGGGTAGGTCCGTAGGTTTGAGTCCATGCTTTTCGACCGCCTCTTTTACCAAATGCCGCAGCGCGATTTCGACTTTCTCATCTGTGTCGTAGCCAGAAAGCTCAATAATTTCCATTCGGTCCATCAAGGGCTCAGGGATACGGTCGGGGTAATTGGCCGTGGCCAAGAACATGGTTTTTGATAAGTCGTACTCCATGTTGAGATAGTGATCGGTAAAGGCCTTGTTTTGCTCTGGGTCGAGTACTTCTAGCAAAGCTGCTGTGGGATCCCCTTGGTAGTTATCTTTGCCAAGCTTATCAATTTCATCGAGCAGCAATACAGGGTCATTGGACCTTGCCCGGATGTACCCTTCCACAATTCGCCCTGGAATCGCCCCCACATAGGTCGATCGGTGCCCTCGTATAGAAGCCTCATCACGGACCCCACCCAGTGCAATTCGGTGGAAATTTCGGCCACTGGCTTTGGCAATGGACTTTGCAATACTGGTTTTACCGACACCAGGAGGGCCTACTAGACATAAAATCATTCCATTGGGCTTCATGCCTTGCTCTTGCATGTACGACAAGACGGCCATGTATTCCATAATCCGCTTTTTAACTTTTTCTAGGCCGTGATGATCTTCATTGAGTATCTTTTCAACTTCATTGATATCAATTTTTTGCTTGGCCGTCCGAATCCACGGCAGTTGATTCACCAAAATATCCAGTTGCTTATCCAGCACCCCATATTCGGCACTGTTTTGATTGGTTCTGCGTAAACGCTCTAGACGTTTGGTAATTTCGTCATACTGCTCGTCGGTTAATACCCGCTGTTCCTCGGGCAGATTCTTCAGCTCTTCTAGTTTTTCGCTCAGCCGTTCAAAGACCGCTTGGGGTGAGGTATCCTCTTCCCCGCCCTTTTTCTTGGTCTGTTTTGGCTTTCCAGCTACAGGTTTAGTAGGCTCTGGTGGCTTTTTAGGAGCCTTGGTCGCATTGACCAACACATCTCTCAGTGCCTGGGCTACGTCCTGATCGGCCTGCGTTAAGGACGGCAAACCTGAAGTGACAGGAGCCCGAAAGTAGTCCATAAAACGAGACAGCACCAGGGGCTGTTCTTGCGCCTCATGGGTGTTGACAACAGATTGCACAAAATTGAATAAATTGTGATTCATCGGGTAGAGGTTCGTGGTTAGCTCTGCCAAAGGCTCTTTCATTTGGTAGACCCGGTTGTGGAGATTAATCATCGCCGTCCCCACCACCATTGAGAGCTGATCAAGCGTCATTCCAGCTCGTTCATCTGGAGCAATCAGTGCATCTAAACCTTGCCGAAACGCCTTATGATACGGATCAGTAATAGCATTGGCTGGTTTGCTCAACAGTGAAGGATCTTCCTCGATGGCTTGCAAGGCACTGTATGCCAGAAATACAACCGCATAGGCCAAATGTAATGGGGCAACCTCAGATTGTTGAGCCTTGTGCGCGACTTTGACCGCCATACGGTACCAGGACGGGACGGGCTGGGGCAGCTGATTCACCAGGGCCATGGTTTGTGCCAGACGAAGCTTATCATCTGAACCGAATTTAACGGGTCCCCATTTAACCGGCATTTTCTCAATATTAAAGCCATTCAAGTCACCCAGAATTTCTCTGGAAAACTCGTTGACAAGTGCTTTGGCCGTTACAACAGAATTCCCAGACCTATGCGACTGTATCTGTTGATTTAAAACCCGAGTGCTCGCTGCTTGTTTCTCGGGAGAAATCCCTGAAATCATCATTCCATACATCCTAAAAAGGCATCCTGAAATACAAAAAACCCGGTGTTGTGCCACCGGCATTGACCTCACTCACGCCAAACCTGGTAAACCCGAGACCATCCGTAAAACGGTGGAACACAAATCAGGTACCAAGCTGATTTTCCCAAAGTCCTCACAACCTAAGAAAAAGACTTAAATAAATTAAAACAAAGTATAAAAAAAATCAAGTTATTTCTGTATCTCTCTCATAGTACAATACAAGGATTCTAGACTCGCCCGTGTCACGCACGGCCTTTACGAACGGTCAATCAAGAGGGGCACATCTTACCGATGGAGAACACGACAATCAGTCATTTTGACTCTCAGTTTGAAGTCATCACTAAGCCAGCAGTTTATCCTCAAGGGATTTCTCCCAATATGCCTGATTATGAGGAAGCTGTGAAGCATTTTACCTGGCCTGGAATCGAAACAGAGATGATATTGCCCAGAAGTAATGGGTGGAATAAAGCCAGTATCTGTCTCGATCAACACCCAGAGACTGTGATGCACCGGCCTGCACTCACCTGGTTCTCTAAAACTGGAGAGAAAGAGGTTTATACCTTTTTCCAGCTCAAAAACCTCACCAACCAGTTTGCCAACGTCTTGACTCAGCTGGATGTGAAACCTGGAGATCGGGTCTTTGTTTACCTAGACCGTATTCCAGAACTATACATTGCAATGTTTGGCGCCTTGAAATGCAAGGCGGTCGTCGGTCCACTGTTTTCTGCCTTTGGCCCTGAGGCCATTAAAGATCGTCTCGAAGACAGCCGTGCCAAAGTGGTTATCACCAGTCCCGATCTCAAAGATCGACTGGACAGTGTGATCTCCGCATTGCCTGATTTGACCCATGTCATTATTGTCGACCGCCACCAGGCTTCGACCACCCCACTCAAAAAAGGAGAACACCATTATCACTGTCTAATGCAAGATGCCTCTCCTGAATTCACGGTCCCTTATACAGAACCAGACACACTCTCTATTATGCATTACACGTCGGGCACCACAGGCAAACCCAAGGGGGCAGCCCATCAACACCAGGCCATAGTGGCACAATACGCCACTGCTAAGTACGTATTGGACTTTCATCCGGATACTGATATTTACTGGTGTACTGCAGATCCAGGCTGGGTGACTGGCACTTCTTACGGGATGTTGGGCCCCTGGTCAATGGGTCAAGGGATTTTGGTCACTGAGGCGGGCTTTCAAGCAGAAGCCTGGTATCAATTTATTCAGGATAACCGAGTCACTGTGTGGTACACAGCACCCACCGCCATTCGCATGCTGATGAAAGCCGGGGACGAGTTGATCTCTCGATACGATCTCTCCAGTCTGAGGCACTTACTGAGTGTAGGAGAACCCCTCAACCCAGAGGCCATTGTGTGGGGTAAAAAGGTATTTGGTCTGGCCTTTCACGACACCTGGTGGCAAACAGAAACCGGTGCCATGCACATTTGTAACTATCCTTGCCTAGATATTAAGCCAGGCTCTATGGGAAAACCTATACCAGGTGTTGAAGCAGCTGCACTCGATGAGCAGTGGAACCCCCTGCCCAAAGGAACAGAAGGACATCTTGCTGTAAAACCACTGTCTCCGTCTATTTTCAGAACCTATTGGGGTAAAGATGAACTCTATCAATCTCGCTTTAAAAACGGATGGTATATCACCGGCGACCGAGCTCGTGTAGATGAGGACGGTTATTTTTGGTTTATTGGCCGGGCCGATGATGTGATTAATACAGCTGGCCATCTGGTAGGCCCCTTTGAGGTTGAAAGTGCCTTAATTGAACACCCTGCCGTGGCTGAAGCGGCTGTGATTGGGAAACCAGACCCTGAGCGGATGGAAATCGTCAAGGCGTTTGTCTCTCTTAAGGCCGGCTTTGAGGCTTCAGAGCCCCTTAGAAAAGAAATTCAGCAATTTGTCCGACAAAAATTGGCGGCCCATGCCTACCCTCGAGAAATTGACTTTTTAGACAGCCTGCCAAAGACCCGAAGTGGCAAGATTATGCGCAGGCTCCTCAAAGCCAGAGAACTCGGCCTTCCAGAAGGCGATACGTCAACACTAGAAGATTAAGCGTTCAACTGGCAGAAACATTAAATCGGCGATACGCCTGCCAGAGATTAACTAAAAAAACCGGGTCCTGTCCCAGCTCTTCACGAATATAGAGTCTCTGTTGAAAGTAACGCCGCAGGCGTTGTTCTAAAAATGAGTGACTACTGGCAAGAAACCTCTGGTTTCTGCTCAGCCATTGGGTCAGAATAAAGTATTCATGCGGGCTCATCCGGGCAGCAAAAGGCAACAGTTCGTCAATCATGGTGTTATCCGGCTCTAAACCTGGATCAATTTTCTCTTTATTAACAACACCCGTATCCAGCAGGAGTCTTTCCTCTTGAATGACCAAAGTCCCGCAGAGCAAGTCACCAAACCGGCGCTCCGTCTTACTCAAGAGCAAAGGGAACAACCCAAAACCAATAAAATACTCATCCACTAGTCGAAAGACATTACGGCCAAATGCCTCCCAAAAGCCTATGGTTTGTCCGTTGGTTCTAACCACCCGAATGCCAAATGTCCATTTACCAATGGTTCGGCCCTGCCAGAGCCATTCCAAAAGAAACGGATAGACCAGGAAAATAGCCCCCACAAACATCAGCAGGGTTTTTCCCACTTCCATACTCCAGCGCATCAAAATCACAATCCCCGCGGCCAAAAGGACGCTCACCAGAGACATGATCAGAAAGTCTAGGATTGCAGCCAGAATGCGGTTACCAATGCCTGCCAACTCAACTTCAATGGTTGTTTGCTCGGCAGTATCTAAAAGATGAAGGGCGCGTATTTCCATTTTTCTAGCATAGCAACTTTTCTTAGCATCGTAACTGAGAGATTTTGAGTAGAATAAAGCCAGCCACTTCTCAAGTCAGAAAGACCGATTGCGAAAGAATACACTTAAATGTCAATTAAAAGCCGCTGGGCTGTTGAGCGTGAGGCGGATTGGAAACGCTTAGATTCTCTGCTCAATGCTAAAGTAAACTTAACCGCCCGTGAATTAAGGGAAGCTGGTATTCTGTACCGATTGCTCTTGAGTGATATTGCCCGGGTTCGATCTTATCCAGATTTTCAGCATCTGGCTCCCTACTTAAACAATTTGCTCCAGCGGGCCCATCACCGTATATATGCCAAGCCCCCGACCCGGTGGCGCGATATTGCCCATTTCTTTGTCTATCAGTTTCCCCAATGCTTTCGCCGTCATGCTTGGGTCATTGGTCTTGCCTTTGCAACCTTTGTTGTTGGAAGCGTGATTGCAATGGCTACCGTGTCTCTCGATCCAGCCACAGCCAATTATTTTTTACCGCAAACGATTATTAATCAAGTGAAAGAGGGACACTTGTGGATAGACCGGATGGATGCGGCTCCCTCCCAATCCAGCCTGCTAATGACAAACAATATCCGCGTGGCCTTTAACGCCTTTGTCGGTGGCATTTTTCTGGGAATTGGCGCACTTTTAGTGATGTTTTATAACGGTATGTTCGCCTTTGGCGGGCCAATGCAGATTTGTTTTCTCTACGGGAAAGGCTGGGATTTGCTTTTATTTATGATTGCCCATGGTGTAATAGAGCTGACCACCATTTTTATTGCCGGTGGTGCGGGCATGATTATTGGGATTTCGATGCTATTTCCCGGGGACCGACCTCGTTGGCAGGCTGTTCAAGAAAAAGGGAAAGACGCTTTAGTACTAGTAGCCGGGTGTGTTGCCCTATTGGTTCTGGCAGGGCTAATTGAAGGAATGATCTCTCTCAATCATCAGGCTCCCATTTGGCTTCGTTTGTTGGTTGCGGGGTTTTCTGCTCTATTTTTAATCAGCTACTTGGGGTTTGTGGGGAAAGATAAGCCAGACCGTCTTCTAAATGGGTAAAGTGTGTTATTTTTCCCAGTCGAATACAACAATTTCAGGATATGTATTATAGCGAAAGCGAGGAAAGGCAATCCCGTTAAATAGTTTTGGGATATAACACGCAGCAGAACCAAGACCGCTACTGACATACAGGCGATGCCCATTTTGCTCAAACAAACCGTAACGAAAGACAATATGAAACACCCAACGGTAAAACGAGCCTAACCATGGCAAGTAAACATGACCCGCGTGGGTGTGCCCAGAAAACATGAGACCTAACTTGGGTTTAATTTCTCTTTGTTGCCACTCCCAGAGCAATTTAGGAAAAAGTCGGGGATTGTGAGCAAGACAGAGCACCGCATCAGTTTCTTTAGCCTCTGCTATTGGATTTAATGCCTTATCAAAGTCTACTGTACCGTGCCATAAATCATCCAAGCCCAACAGCCACAGACGGGGACTGTCTTGTGAAATATCTTGAGAGGCGTCATCAGGAGATAAATTCAGCCCAAGGTCTTTAACAGGGGCTTGCTGATGATGATATGCCTCATTTACCAAGAGAAGTACGCCTGCTTCTTTGAGCATTTGCCGAACTCCATGACTGGCAGAACCGTCCTTATAGTCATGGTTGCCCAAAATTGCCACCGTCGGGCAGAGAGATTGCATTTTCTGAAAGTACTCTTTAGCCAAGCCCAAATAACCTGGCCCGTAATGAATGAGATCACCGGTCAAAAACAGCAAATCTGGCTTCAACTCTGTCAAATGGTCCAGAACACGGTCGTAGAAAGACCTATCCGTCATCTCGTAAAAATGGAGATCGGAGAGTTGAACAAGCCTCAGTCTATCTCTTTGCAGCGTCGTAAGTAGGTGGGGATTAAGCCAGTCAATCTTATGGTGCGTCAGTTGTAAATCATTGTGGGTGAGGCGAAGCATTACGGTAACTTTTTAATCAATTTTTTAATCAGGGTGTTTTGTGGGTACCAAAAACGGCCAAGGCATTAATCACGGTTGGACCCAATAGCACAATAAACATAGGAGGAAATATAAACAAAACGAGCGGAAAAGTCATTTTAATACTGGCTTTAGCGGCCAATTCCTCTGCCTTTTGCTTTCGCTTAACTCGAATATCTTCAGCATACTGACGAAGCGTGTTTGCAATGCTGGTCCCCATCTTGTCTGATTGAATAATCAACGTGCACAATGAACGCAATTCATCCACCCCACATCGAATACCCAAATTCTGGAGTGCATCTGAACGCGGAATCCCAGCGTTCAATTCTCGGGTCACTCGTCGAAATTCATAGGCCAGTTCTGGGGCCATCATGGCCACTTCATCTCCAATACGCTTAATCGTGGCATCCAAACCTAGTCCAGCCTCAACACAGACAATCATAAGATCCAATGTGTCTGAGATGGTATAGCGAATATTGGCCTTCCGCTTTCCAGAGGCAGCCCTTAACTGCATCTGCGTCATCATCATCCCAATGAGCGCGCCAAAAATAATGGCACACATGGACCACAGAATATTGAGTCCCAAGATTAAACAGGTAATAAACATAAATCCAGCCACAAAAAACCCAGCAAGCACCCGAGTGGCTAGAAATTGAGAAACTGCCAAGTCATTATCCGGTTTCCCAGCCTCTGTTAATAAGGTTTTAACCTGGCTTTGGTAAGTTTTATTTTGTCCATATAGATTTTTGGCAATCGGATCAGCCAATGTCAGAAAAGTCTCTTTCAGTTCTTGTTGACTCTTTTGACGATCTTTACGTTTTCTCTCTCGTTCATCCCCTTCTGCGATATTCTTCAGTCGCCGCATCACATCCGAGCGACCTGAACCGTGATCTTCTTGCTGATTAAAAAGAATATAAAAGGCAACGACAAATAATCCCATCGCTAAGCCAACCAAGATGACCAGGGCTATTGAGGTTATAATCATTATTTGGGGGGACATATTTTATTTAGCCTATGACAATTTCATCAATAAATACAATTAAATTCAAACACAATTAAATTCGGATATTAATAATGGCTCTCATTACCAAGAAACCAATCACCTGCATCACAAAGGCAACAGCCAAAAGAATTTTTCCAAGAAATGTAGTGACTAATGGTTTGACGTAATCTGGAAAAAATAAATACAGCACCATAAATAAAAACATGGGTGCTGCTCCCAAAACAATAC
>CAZZIY010000036.1:0-13096 GCA_964654525.1 uncultured Vampirovibrionales bacterium
TGAAATTAAAGAAAACACTCTGGTCAAACAGAGAGAGACTCGTTCGCAGCGGGGTTAAAAATGCCTTGTACCGGGATGATGCCGTGAACTGCATTGGTTAAGAAAGCTCCCGAGAAGCCTTGAGGATTGTGTGAGAGCGTCTCCCAGGTAAGGGGTGTTTGGCGTGCATCAATATGGAGTGCTTCTGCTGAAGTGATAAGCCAGCTCCTGACCGTGCCCGCAAGGCAGAGTGAGGTCGGTGGTGTCAATATTTGTATGCGATCGTCATCGGTGTTTCTAAAAATAAAAAAGTTGGCTGTGGTTGCCTCTGTGATGAATCCTTGAGAATGAACCCATAAAGCTTCTGTATAGCCCTCTTTAAGATGCCCTTGCTTTTGAACAGATTCACGGACAGAGAATGTTTCGGCCAGTATGTTTTGCGAATTCAGGGTTTTGATCTTTAAGTGTGGTTGGGGCTTTTCGTAAGGGGTCAGACACAAAACAGCAGCTTTTTCTGGTTCAGGTAGTGAACGCAATTGGATTGAGAAAGTAATACACGACGGTTCAGCGTGAGTCACAATGCTGGGGAAGCCCGCTTCGAGCCGAACCACGATCGGTAAGGTATTTACAGGTAAGCTCTCTAGAGACTGTTTTACGTCGGCCAGGAGCGTGTCGACATTTGTGTCGCTATCAAGAGAGAAATGGGTGGCGGTCATGTTGACGTGCTGTATCAGTCGATGGCAATGAGCCTCTAACCACCAGTCAGGGCATGGGTAGAGCAATGTGGTGAAAAGCTCTGTTTCGTTATTCTCAGGCTTTGAGCTGATGATGGGCATCATCTATAGAGGAAGCTTTCCAAGCAGCACCCGAATCGCTTCGGGCACATCGTCTGGGGTCTCAATCACGCTGAGGAGCTGTTCTGCAAACAGCCGTTTGTCAAAAGTGCCCAGCCCGAGTGTTCTAAATAAGTCCTGTAAAAACTGACTTCGTCGCACTGGCGTCAGGCCACTCTCATACAGGGCCTGCCAATCTTCATTTGCTAGATGTTGAGACCACCGTTGGTAGTCATCTTCACTGAGGACAGTGTTTAATTGGTAGACCTGATTGAGTGCTTTGAGGATCAGGGTGCCAGGATAGGTATCTTCGATCTCTCGATTAAACGGATTCTCTGGTTGATTATCTGGAATCAGTGCAATGAGATCACCGGGGCGCTGTAATGTTTTGAGAGATTGATACTGCTCGACTGCATCGGCATCAAGTACGACAGCGATCGGAATTGAAAGGCGGGGAGCGTAGCTTTGATAAAGGGACTCAATGGCATTTTTTCCGCCAGATACTTCAATGTGCACAGACTGAAAGGCAGTGATTTCCAGAATTTTTGCACAATGGGGTATGAGTAGAGCCTCTGTGGCCCCTTCCACCAAAATCAGTAGCTTTACAGGGGACAGTCCACTGGAGAAAGAACGGTGATTGACGTGCGAAAAATTTCGCAGCAGCTGGGAAAAATTCTGGCTGACGTTGATTTGGGATAGATTCTCCGTTTGGCTCAGTGAGCGAAAGAATGCAGACCACGGTAACGGATGGCTGAGTGAGCGACTGCTGATATACTGGATAGCCAGAGCCAGATCTTTTTGCTGTGAATGATCGTTTTCAGCAGTCATTAAAGCATCGACAGCAGGGGCATTAAAGCCGTTGGCCCTTAAAATACTTGCCAAATGATGGGGATTGAAGAGATCTGGGCTGTTTTTTTGGAATAAAACGCCGGGGAGTCCCATCTCGTCATAGCGCCCGAGATGTTCAATATCTTCTAAGGCCCACTGGAGTGGATTCCATTGAGCTAGATCGCAATTGAGCCATTGCCTGCTAAGCCATTGGTCTAGTTCAAAATCCTCTGCCAGTGGAGGAGTCACTCCCATCCAGATGGCGCGGGTAAACCTCTCTAGGGTCGGTAATGACCAGTTGAAGACTTGGCGCTTAGTGGTTTGGGGTTGATCCAGATAGCGTGAGACAAAACGCTCCATGTAGCGTCGGTTTCGGGTTAAAGGGAATTGAAAGCTCAGCAGTCTCTCTGCAAAAGATTGTAGTTCACTGAGTGAGGGTGGGATGACTTTCCACTCTTGTTCAGGCTGGTTGGGTTGGCCTGGAATACCCGCTATAATTGATAAGCGGGATAGGCGGGAAAGGCCAGAGGCTGGATCTTGAGATGGCGGCGTCAACTTTCAGCGCGTCCCCGGTTTTATTTCACTGCATACAATCGTATCTTAAAACAGATTGCTTTTTGATCGGTTTTTTTATCGGTTTTTTATCGTTTGTTAAGCGAGTCATTTGTCCTAGGGGCCCATTGGGGCTTAAAATAGAGTCATGACACTTATTACTGAAGCGAAAATCAAAGCAGAGTGGGTTTGCCCAGACTATATGCGCATTCGACGAATGCGAGAAGCTGATATTGACAGCATCATGGCCATCGAGTCTGTATCTTTTGGTCGGCACCATTGGTCAGAAGATTCTTTTGCCAATGAGATGAGAGGGCATCTGGGTCGTTACTATTCATTACTATTAAAACCTCCGGTTGATAGCCAGGAAAGGTTAGAACAGTTGATTGGTTACTGCGGGTTTTGGCTGATTATGGATGAAGTCCATATTACCACCATTGCAGTTCGTCCGGATTGCCGTGGTTTTTCACTGGGTGAGCTTCAATTGTGTCATATCCTGGAGAGGGCCTTCAGCCACTCAGTCCAATGGGTGACTCTAGAAGTACGGGCGAGTAACTATACGGCGCAAAATTTGTATTACAAATACGGATTTGATTCGGCAGGCCTGCGTCGAAAATATTACCAGGACAATGATGAAGATGCCCTGATTATGACCACCCCCAATATTTTGAGTGAGGCCTACCGCAAACGATACAAGGATTTAAAGCAGGCATATTTTGAGAAAAAAGGCGGCTTGCCCGAAGGGTTTGCAATCTCATGAGCATCACCACTGATATGGATGATCTCTCGATTTTCGAGCAAGCAGACCCCATCACACAGTGTCCTACCGTCCATATCAACTCGTTGCTACTGGCCTTGATGGGCTCGGTATTGCTCTGTATGCAAACGTATTTGAGTGGGGTACTGCCAGACCCACGCTGGGCAGCTTCTAATATGAGTATCGCGGAAAATGCCTTGCCGATCCAGTATTCGCCGTTAATCCCGATGAGTATTTTCCTCGGCGGCTTGTTTGGCCGACATCTTTCTGTTGTCTCGGTTGGTTTATACCTCGTGGCGGGCTTGTTTTTCTTACCAATCTTTGCCAACGGCGGGGGGCTTCACTATTTGGAGAAGCCAGGGGCTGGTTATCTATTGGGAATCTTTTTGGCTGCCTATGTTTCAGGGGCAATGATGCCTTTTGTTTTACGGGTAAAGAGTTTAGCGCAATTTCAACTCAATGCCCTCTACACAACGCTAATAACGGTCGTGTGTGCTCATTGTGTTGGATCTCTGGTGCTGTTGGTGCAAGGCTTGTGCGGGCAGTATGATTTTGCAGAGTGGCGCCACTGGGAGAACCTGTTGACGATTTCTCCGTTTTTCTATGATATTGTGGTTACCTACGCTCTGCTGAGCACGGTTCGGATTTTCCGAAAACTGCTCTGGGTCGCATTATACTAGTATTAAGGTTTTTTCATGTCCTACGCCAACAAGCCCCACGGCAATAGACGTCACCACCATGGGGGTCAATCTCGATACGGGGGAGGCGGTGGTAACCGTCCTAATACCCCTCGAACACCGCAACAGGCCACAACCACCCCACCGCCACCCCAGCGCCAAAAGCGTTTTATCGATCTCAACACGGATTTTGGTCAAAGTGCAGATAAACGGTTTTTTGAACCGATTGAGACATCGCTACTGTCTTATGTCAGCTCTGTCAATATTCCCTGTTGCGTTCATGACGGGACACCACGAGAAGTTTTAGAGGCAATTGTGACCGCAAAGCAAAACAATTGTGTTGTGGGTGCCCATATTGGTTATCCAGACCCTGCCAACAGTGGCTATGCAGAGATGAGTATTGCCGGTGAAGATTTGGTGGCTTGGTTATATGTTCAACTCGGTACATTTAGAGCCCTGGTGCAGGCCAACGGTATCGACGTGGATCACGTCCGCCCGCATGGGGCGTTATATGCTCAAATGATTGATAATCCTGAACTTACACGGCTTGTGGCAGAAACGCTGTACAAGGTGAACCCCTGGTTCATTTTGGTCGCACCTGCCGGACCCGTCTTAGATGAGGTGGCCCGTAAAGTGGGGATCCGCACAGCGCCCGAGATGTATATTGGCAAACGTTACACCAATACTGGTGTTTTGGACAAAGCCAGACTACATGAAAACCTAGCCTCTCAGGCCGCTCTGGATCAGGCACGTCAACTATTGAATGATCATTCGGTGACCGCCTCTGATGGCACGGTGGTAAAGGTCAGAAAATACGCCACGCTCCACCTCAGTCCCCGACAAGAAGGCGCGGTGATGATCGCCGAAAAGTTGAAAATTATGTTAGGCCAACCCTACCCCCTCTCACTGGCATCGGTCGGTGACTCGGGCTGGGTGTAGATACAAACACAATGAAGACGCCTGATTTTTTGGTTTTAGGGCCCTACGGTTCAGGTATATCTGCGGTGATGGAAATGATGGGTCAATTTGGCTATGTCCAAATTTATCCCCTCCCGTTGGATCGATTGTCCCATACGGTGACCACTTTGCAGGAAGAGCCCTATCCACTGGCCATCAGTCTGCAGTGGGAAGAAACGGCTACAGAGACGGATGCGGCACAAAATCAGTTGACACACAGTTTTTTGGCTCGGCTTCAGTCTGAATGGGATTCTATTCAAACGGCGTCCCGTAGCACGGCACCTAAAAACAAACCGCCCTCAAAGAGACCACTGGCTGTGTTGTTATTGATGGCAGAACCTGAAGTGTTACTACAGCGCGTTCTTGCACAAGAGATAACCCCCGTCGATGCCCTACAGCAGGGGCTAATGATGCAGGACCAGATTGCCTGCTTTACCCACTTACAGAAAAACAAGCGTGCCTTTGAGCCCCATTTTTATGCCATTGATACCACGCAACTGCCGCCCGTGGAGCTGAGAAATAAGATTGCCAAGCTGTTGGGCGCACCGATGTCCTTGGATACTTTAGAAGTTCGTCTGGTCTCGTTTGGCTTTAAATACGGTATCCCTAAAGAGGCGGATATGGTTTTTGATATGCGCTTTCTCAGCAATCCGTTTTACGATCAATCCTTAAGACCGCTCTCAGGTTTGGATAGCCCTGTTCGAGACTTTGTATTTTCGCTCCCGAGTGCTAAAGGCTTCTTTGAGCATTGGACCGCGATGTTAGCAACTGTTCTGCCCTCTTATTTACAAGAGGGAAAATCGGTTGTTACACTTGCTGTGGGATGTACAGGGGGACAGCACCGCTCGGTTTGTATGGCAGAAGCTGCAGGCCAATTCCTTAAAGCCCAGTTTCCCGGGTATAATATAGTAGTTAACCACCGCGAACAAGCGCATTGGCAAGAACAAACACAAGGGCAGCACGGACGGACTTCTGCCCCTATTGAAACTGCTTGTGGTGAAGCCTGAAAGGAAGGCCTTTTGGCCATGGCCAACGGAGACTCCCTGAGAAAATGGACCCGCAATATCCCCCGTAAAGCTTCGTGGTTGATGCCAGGGCTTTCTTTTAAACGCTGGATTTCTGTTTCTTTTTTGGGTTTTTTCTGTGTTCTGTTGGGTTTGGCCTTAATTTATAAAATCCAGCCGGTGTCGTCTTTTATCCGGTTTTTAGAGTGGATGGCCACCATTATGCCGTCACATATCAGTGGGCCGTTGATGCTGCTGTTGGGTGGAGTCTTGGTGTATCTCGGGACTAGTCAGACATATCACAGTTTTTTTCATGCACTCACACCAGACGGACGGGGAGAAGACTTACTCGAAGCCCTTTACCGTCGAAACAAGCTTTCTCATGGCCCTCAAGTGGTTGCAGTTGGCGGGGGTACTGGCCTTGCAACGCTGTTGAGAGGCATTAAACGATACACATTAAACATTACAGCCATTGTAACCGTTGGTGACGACGGGGGAAGCTCAGGTCGATTACGCCGGGAGTACGGGATTATTCCCCCTGGAGATATTCGTAATTGTATTGCAGCCCTGGCAGACGAAGAACAACTTATCACCTCTTTATTTCAGTATCGCTTTCGCCACGGGCAAGGTCTGGAAGGCCATAGCTTTGGTAATTTGTTTCTATCGGCCATGTGTCATATCACCGGGGATATGTTTTCGGCCATCAAAGAGTCTTCCAAAGTACTCAATATCCGCGGGCGAGTCCTCCCCTCTACCTTGGAGCATATGTCTCTGAGAGCCACATTAGAAGACGGCACGGTGATTGAGGGCGAATCGGATATTCCTAAAGCCACTGTTCGCATAGACAGGTTGACCTGTGACCCAGCAGAACCCAAGCCCCTGCCTGATGTGTTAGATGCCATTGCCAAAGCGGAACTGATTGTTTTGGGGCCAGGCAGTCTCTATACCAGTGTGATCCCCAATTTGCTGATTCCTGAAATTGCTAAGGCGATTTCTCAAAGCACTGCCCTAAAGGTGTATGTGGTGAATGTGATGACACAGCCCGGGGAGACCAACGGCTACACGGTAGGGGATCATGTGCAAGCGATACTGGATCATGCGCCTTTTCCCAATATGATTGATGCCGTGATTGTCAACAGCGGACTCCCAAAACCGCTAGTGCAGGCCTATGAAGCGTATGATTACCGTCCAGTGGTTGTGGATACCCAGCGTTGTGATGCATTGGGTGTTGCTGTTGTGAATACTCGCCTGGTGGAAGACAATGAAGAAAAGGTGATTCGCCATAATCCGCGCCGTTTGGCCAGAGCTGTCATTCATTGGTTTAAGCGAGAATCTCGTCATCGTAGTAAAATAAAACCTTCCTCCTCGGCCTTGCCCATTGATATGGCAAGACAAGGCCCGAGAAAAGGCATTTACGACGAAACGGGTTTCAGAACAAGCCCAGAACCCAGTGAGGCAGAATCCAGCGAACATAAAACCGCCTCTCAGTTACCCTAAGCAGTGTTGTCAGTCGGAAACCACGGTGATGTCCTTTCACTCGCAAACATCTCAGCCCAAATTGGGTAACGCATCTCGGTCCTCTCAAGTGACTGTTCAGTCCCTGTTGCGAAAGAAGCAACAAGGTGAAAAGCTTGTGACGCTGACGTGTTACGACTACACAACAGCGAAAATATTAGACCAAGCAGGAGTGGACTTGCTCTTGGTTGGAGATTCATTGGCCATGACTGTATTGGGGCACGCGGATACCCTGAGTGTGACCATGGACGAAATGCTACATCATACCAAAGCGGTGAGTCGTGGTTGCGAGCGGGCTTTGGTTGTCGGCGATATGCCTTTTATGAGCTATCAGATTGATCATGCCCGGGCGATTGAAAATGCGGGTCGGTTTTTGCAAGAGGGCCGGGCCCATGCGGTCAAGCTGGAAGGGGCCAGTCCTTTTATGGTCAGTGTGATTGATCATCTCGTCCAAGCGGGTATCCCGGTGATTGGGCATTTGGGCTTCACTCCACAATCAGTCAATACATTGGGAGGCTTTAAAATCCAAGGCAAAACCATCGAAGATGCGCAAAAAATTCTGAATGATGCATTGCTGCTGCAAAGTGCGGGTGTGGGAGCCTTGGTTTTGGAGATGATTCCTCATCCTGTTGCCAGTATTATTTCTCAGCGATTAACAATTCCTACCATTGGTATTGGGTCAGGCAATGGCTGTGACGGCCAAATCCTGGTGATTGATGATTTGCTGGGACGTTATCAGGACCTTAAACCTCGCTTTGTCCGTCAGTATCTCAACAGTGTAGATTTAGTGACTCACGCTGTGCAGCAATACCAAGCAGATATTCAAGATGGACGCTATCCAGACAATGAACTGGAAGCCTACCCATTTCCTGTCAAGGCTTTTGACAAGGCTCCAGAATTGCTTTTTCAGGCTTTATCTTTAGGTCATGAAGCTGAAGAGCCTGCAGTCTTCTATGATTGATTGCGCGGCGAACACTGAGGTGAGCGATCATGTCATGATGACCTGGCACTCTTTACAAGAGGTAAACGCCACGAGAAAAGAATGGCACGCAGAGAGCGTTGGCTTTGTGCCTACGATGGGTGCTCTGCATGACGGACACTTGGCATTAATAAAACGTTCTAAAGCCCTGTGTCAGAGAACCGTGGTCAGTATTTTTGTGAATCCTTTGCAGTTTGGACCTCAAGAAGATTTTGCCAGGTATCCCAGGAGTCTGGAAGAAGACTTGGCAGCTTGTCGGGCCTTGGGAGTAGATGCGGTGTTTATTCCCACTGTAGAGATGATGTATCCATCAACCACTGTGGATACAGCGGTTGATACAGCCCATACGAGTCAAACCACAATTGTATTACCGCCAGCACATCTCACCGATCAGTTCTGTGGGCGGAGTCGTCCGGGTTTTTTTACCGGGGTGGCCACCGTCGTGATGAAACTATTTCATATCATTCAGCCTAGTGTGGCTGTTTTTGGCGAAAAAGACGCGCAACAGTTGGCGGTTATCAAAGCTTTGGTAAACGATTTGAATTTAGCGGTCCATATAGAACCGCATCCCACTGTTCGGGATGAGCGAGGGATAGCGCTCAGTTCTCGTCTGAGGTACTTATCCACCCCTGCACAGTATGAGAGCGCGCTGGTGCCCAGTCGTATTTTAAAGGGGATTCAACACGAATTTACGCAGGCGATGAATGCATTATCGCCTGATGACTCCAGAGTCCAGGATAAAAACAGCTTTATGCTAAGTAAAGAACCCGTTTTTGAGCGCGTGGTTGCTCAGATAATCGAGCCTGAAGCTTTTAAATTAGACTATCTTGATGTAGTCGACGAAAGCTCTTTCCGCACGCAGCCGGTTTTAAAAGCGGGTTACCGTCTTTTGATAGCGGGCTATGTCGGCTCAATTCGGCTGATTGATAATCACTGTCTCACGCTTTAGCCGGACGCAATTTAATAAATACTGTACCGGTTGCCGCGAGACTTATAAATATCTGCTTCTCGTCCTCCAGGTGCTAGGGGTTGAGAAGAGGGAGGACTGTCATCCAAATTGCTGGTTGCACGGCGCTTTTTAGAAAGGCTCTGTTGCTCTTCCCAACCAGAGCTGTAATATTGATTCACGTTGTAGTGAGAGCTAATATAATACATCCCGAACAAAACCAGCCCGAGTAGCAGAATTGACAGCAGTACACGTTGAATCATATGAAATAAAACAGCCTTTCCCTCTTTAATATTACCTTGATTTTCAAAGAGTAGGATGAAGTAGGAAGTAGTAGGATGATTGATACTGTCCAAATAAGGAATCTGACTTGACGCTGACTGAAATTAAAAAATGGATGCTGGGCTCTCCTATTGCCTCCCACCATGCTGAACACCAGAAATTAAACGTCCCTATTGGGTTAGCCGTGTTCTCTGCCGATGCTCTCTCTTCCACGGCCTATGCCATAGATGAAATTTTGATTCCACTGTCTGCTAGTACCTATTTTGCGGCGATGAACCAGATTTCCATGCCCGTGACGATAGCCCTGGTGCTGTTGATCACGTTGGTGGTGATCTCTTACCGGCAAGTGATCACCGCCTATCCAGAAGGCGGTGGGTCGTATATTGTCTCTAAGCATAACCTGGGGGAAACGGCTAGTTTAATTGCAGGGGCTGCCCTGTTGATCGATTATGTTCTCACGGTTGCCGTTAGCATCTCATCTGGGGTAGCGCAATTATTGTCGACCGGGGTGTGCGGTCCTATTTCCGCTGTTTCCATCTGTATTCTCATTATTTGCGGCATGATGATTGCCAATTTGAGGGGTTTGAAAGAATCCGGGACGATGTTTGCCTTGCCTGCTTTTATCTTTTTGTCGGCAATGTTTGGGTTGATTGTATCGGGCTTGTGGGTTTTGCAGTGGGGCCCGCCCGATGCGGTCCTTCATGCGACCTTGAAGGCAAAATCCAGTCAAAACCACGATGTTCCCTGGGCGGATTTGGGTTTTTTAATATTATTTTTTAGTGCATTCTCTCATGGGTGTGCCGGTCTGACTGGGATTGAGGCTGTTTCTAACGGGGTGAAAGCTTTCAAAGAACCCCGCTCGGAATTGGCCAACAAAACAATGCTGCTGATGGGGATTATTCTATCGCTGATTTTACTGGGACTGACCTATCTCACGGTTGGTTTCGGGATTTCACCACAGGAGGGTCAAACGATTTTTTCTCAGATTTCCCATGCCGTTTTTCAAGAAGGTTGGATGTATTACGCGGTTCAGTTTTCAACAACCATTATGTTGATTTTGGCCGCTAATACAGCTTTTGTGGACTTTCCAAGAGTGACTAGCCTGCTGGCACAGGACGGGTTTTTGCCACGGCAGCTTACCTCTTTGGGAGATAGGCTGGTGTTTAGTAATGGGATTATTTTACTTGGTTTGGTTGCCATTGCGCTTATCATTGGCTTTAATGCAGATACCCATAGTTTGATTCCGCTCTATGCCATCGGTGTTTTTCTCTGTTTTACAACGTCTCAGTTGGGAATGGTTCGCTACCATCAACGAGAACGCCAGTCAGGTTGGCAGCAAGGTCTACTAATCAACGGTCTGGGTGCTCTGGTCACTGCAGCAGTTACTTTATTGCTGGCTGTAGAGAAATTTAGGGACGGGGCATGGATTGTTCTGGTGTTGATCCCACTGTTGATCGGACTGTTTCAGTTCTCTAAAGCCCATTATCTCAAAGTGGCCAAACAGCTGGCGATGCCAGAGGAAATGCATCATCCTGTGGCGCTTCAACATACGGTTTTGGTGCTGATATCCTCTATGAACCGTGGGGCTTTGCCGGCACTGGAGTATGCCAAGTCGATTTCTTCTGATGTAGAGGCTGTGCATGTAGAGTTGAGTGCTGAAGCCACCGATCGACTGAAAACGGCCTGGGATCGATGGGGATCGGGTGTTCCTTTGACGATCCTAAAATCCCCTTATCGCTCTTTGATGGCTCCTCTGATGGCGTATATTGACGAGGTAGAATTAAGACATGAGCACGATATGGTCACCGTTATTGTGCCGGAGTTTGTCACCAAACATTGGTGGCAGTCTATCTTTCATAACCAAACGGCATTACTGATTAGGGCCTTGCTGAGAAATAAGCGAAATAAAATTGTAACAACGGTTCGCTATCACCTCGACGAATAATATCAAGGCCGTTATTTTAATCAGAGACAAATAACCTCGGGAGAAGGACCGTGTGACTTGCTCTGAGGTATCTTAAAAACCAGTCTATTCCCATGTGGTAGATGGTTTTATCTGGGTTGGTTTATCTGGCCTGGGCAAGAAGGGACTCGAACCCCCACGGCTTGCACCACTGGTTCCTAAGACCAGCGCGTCTACCATTCCGCCACTTGCCCTTTATACTGATTGAACAGTGGGCCAGAAAAATGATAATCCAGTTTACCATGGCCATTGGCTAGCACAAACTCGATAGAAATGGGTTTTATGCTCTTGGCATCAATTTTGGATGCCATTCGGGTTGGGGAAGCATTTAAGAGATTTTATGGCACAGGCGATATCACAACAGCAGCATTATCAGCCGTTTAATGGGCAACCGTTTACCCGGGAATCTAATCTTGTCTCAAAATTAGAGACTCTGTCTGATGGGTTGAATACCTCAACAGCAACAAATAATCAATTAACCGGATTTTCAGCAAGCGGTCTTCACGGGACGAGCTATGTTCCATTTGCATCCAATAATTTCAATATGCCGCAAATGAGTGCATTGCCAGAATCGAAGCAAATAGCCTCCAAAGCAGCTTTAAGCAGCGAGGGTGTTGTACAGGTGAATAATGCCCAAGAGGCGGTTCAAGCACTCAATAAAAAACTCGGCGAAGCCCGTCATCATTTTGATGAAACAAAGTCTGAGCAAGGTTGGCTCGGCAAATTTTGGGATGGGGTGAAGAATACGGTCGGTGTTTCTCCCAAAGATAAAGCTTGGTATAATCCTGCGCGTTGGTGGGGTTGGTTAATTAATTCTGATAAAGGCAGTGCCACCGTTGAAAAAAATATGGATCAGGCACAACAGAAACTAAACCGGTTGAATGCTTTGTCTAATCAGAGCAGTCGCTCGTTGCAAGAAGAGCAGGAAATGCAAACGATCTATAAAGAGTTGGCTGGACAATCTCTGGATGAGACTCTTCGAGCAGGCGGATTGCGTCTGGAGACTAAAGGTAACGGCGCACAAAAATCCGTGATAGGAGATTTATCCCAACAGGCAGAAACGTATGAAAAATCGCAGCAAAGCGGAGTCAACTTTTTTGCAGATTTGACCGCAGGGGTCGCCGTCACAGCAGCTGTTGCTCTTGGGGTTATCGCAGCCCCGTTTACAGGAGGTGCTTCGCTAGCCGTTTCTGCAGGCGCTTTGGCATCAGCAGGTCTCATTGGCGCTGGTACCAAAACGGCCATCAAAGCCAGTGATGCATGGTCGGGAAATCGAGATTATAGCCTCGCTAATTTTGGCTATGACTCATCTACGGGCTTTTTGGTCGGTGCTATTTCGCCTGTGGCCACCTGGGGCGCTAACCGGATTGCAGCCTCCGCATTTGGCGAATCTGTGCATCAAGTGGGTACAAAAGCATTATGCACAATCACTCTAAGAGAAGGCACCCATGAAGGAATTAATAAAACAGTTAAAACGACGACTCAGCTTGGCTATGAGCAATTAAGCAACCTCGTAACAAACCCAGCTGAAAAAGTGGCCGGTTCGGTGTTTGTGCCTGCTAAACCTTACTAATACGATTAGAATCTTCTAGATTCAGCCTGTTTGCGCTATAATTTGCCGCATGATCTTGATGATTCTCAAAAATCAGCCCCCTCCTCCACCGCTTAGTCTGCCTGTTTTTCCAGACTGGATTTTGACTGCTGTGCTTTGTATTATGCTGACCTTGCTGATTGCCGGTGTTTTACATTTGCTGATAAAGCTATTTATTCTAGGTCTGCGTGAAGAAGTAAAAGCCTATGTGGTTTCATCGAGCGATACTGAAA
>CAZZIY010000037.1:0-12715 GCA_964654525.1 uncultured Vampirovibrionales bacterium
CAGATTCAACAAATGACGACCTTAAAATTTGAAGAGCTGATTGCATCCTGGAACCTGACTGTGATCGAAGTACTGGTCACTTCATTTTCAGGGATTATTGGCAAGCACCTTCAAAGTATTATCCTGCCTGAGCAAACGCGCGTCCTGTATGTGGCCCGCCAAAACAGACTCATTATGGATTTCGATGCCTTTTTTATTGAAGAAGGAGACAGGCTCTTCTTTCTCACAGCCAATCCAGAAGATAAGGCATTGCTAACGAGCAGATTGGGTGTCGTGAATGTGAAAGAACACCGAAGAGAAGAAAGTTTCGTCTGATGTAGAAGACTATTTTTTACCAGACTATTTTAACCAGCATTATTGGAGTGTGACTGGGGGAGCCGCCTGCAAGAGGGCGGTTTTTCATTAGGTGGGTTTTAGACGATCATTTGCAGAAATTCCGGTTTTGGTTGAAGATACACAGAGAATACGGTCAAAATACCCAAACACAGTAAAACAAATTTAGAAAGGGTCACTCCGGCATGTGCGGCATAGTTGGTTATTTGGGTCCTAAACCCGTGGTTCCCATTCTGGTCAATGGGCTTCGCTATTTGGAGTACCGTGGGTATGACTCTGCCGGGATTGCTTACCTCAACGGTGAAGAGAATGTGCTGCAAGTATATAAATCTGCCGGGAAATTGCTCAATCTTGAAAAACTCTTGCCAACTGGTCTGCTATCCCAAACACTTACCGAACAAAGAGCGCTAACCACTTCAAGTGTTTCTGGTCAACTTGCTTTGGACGGTTCAAAGGGTTCTTCAACCGTATCTTCCCATCACACTGTAAATCCGTTCATTGGCATCGGCCATATTCGTTGGGCCACACACGGCGTGCCCAATGATGTCAACGCACACCCCCACCTGAGCCAGCATAAAGAAGTGGCCTTGGTGCACAACGGGATTATTGAAAACTACAACGAGATCAAGCAGGATCTCACACAAAAGGGTATGGTCTTTCAGACAGAAACAGATACGGAATGCGTTGTGCAACTCATGGAATACCTGATGAGTACCCGCCAATGCCCAGAAAAGACCTCTTTTATGGACATTCTCAAAGAAGCTACCCAGATTCTCAAAGGGGCTTATGCCCTTACGATCATCTGCAAAAAAGAACCCTCCAAACTGTATGCGGTTCGCAACCATGCCCCGTTGGTCATTGGGGTTGGCGAAAATGAGTTTTTCGTTGCCAGTGATGCCATTGCCATTGTAGATCACACCAACCGGATCATCTATCTCAAAGACAACGAGATTGTCTGCATGACCAAAGCAGGCTCACAATACAGCATTGATATGCAGTCCAATGAAGGCACTGTTATCACCCCGCATATAGAAACTGTGACGCTGAGCCCACTTCAGCTAGATAAAAAGGGCTTTAAGCACTATATGTTGAAAGAAATCCATGAACAGCCCGATGTTGTTCGCAATTCACTCTCTGGCAGGTTGTTAGGGCCTCAGGACCCCATTCGTTTGCTCTCTCGAGAAGCGGAAGAAACCCAAACACAGGAAACACTGAAAAGCATTTTGACTCAGGCCAAGCGCTTGGTGGTGATTGGCTGTGGAACTTCCTTTAATGCAGGCATGGTTGGCAAATACTTTATTGAAGAAGTGGTTAAAATCCCAGTAGAAGTTGAATCTGCAGGGGAGTACCGCTACAGAAACCCAGTGATTACAGAAGATACCGTGATTATCGCCATGTCTCAATCTGGGGAGACAGCCGATACCATTGAAGCCGTCCGTCAGTCCGCGCTTCAGGGAGCTAAAGTGATTACACTGACCAACCGAGAAGACTCAACACTGGCTCGAGAATCAGATTTGGTTCTACCCGTTCGGGCCGGAGTCGAAGTCAGTGTGTGTGCCACCAAAACGTTTACCGCCCAAGTCATTGTGCTCTATCTTTTAGGGATGGCGATGGCAGAAAATCGACAGGCCGTTGGGAAAGGCACCGTCAATCTTGAGTTTTTTCAAGAGCTTAAGAAGGGTTTGCAAAGTATTCCTGCACTCATTGAAGCGATTCTCTCAAACCCTACTGACCTACAAGCAACTGCCAAGCGCTTTGGGAATGCCCGTGATATTTTGTTCATCGCTCGTGGCGTGAATTTCCCTGTTGCACTAGAAGGGGCTTTAAAGCTAAAAGAAATCAGCTATATCCACGCTGAAGGTTATTCTGGCTCTGAGTTAAAACACGGACCGATTGCAATGCTGGATGAGGCAGTTCCTGTGGTCTCAATACTGACACCGGGGCACGTGTTTGACAAAATATTTTCCAACTGCCAAGAGGCTCGTGCCAGAGATGCTCGGATGATTGCCGTCACCAACGCCGAACTAACCAAACAACAGGCTGATTTATTCGAGTCCATTCTGCGAATTCCAGATACGGGTTGTTCTCAAGCAGTGGGGGAATGGTTATCACCGCTGCTAACAACGGTTCCTCTCCAATTATTGGCCTATTATATGGCCGAATACCTGGGTAAAGATGTGGATCAGCCTCGTAATCTGGCCAAAAGTGTCACTGTCGAATAAGTCATCCCAACACGTTGCTACAGTCCTTTTCTTTTGAATATCCTGCTGAAAGTCTCTCCCCTGGGGTGATACATTGCTGGATTGAGGGACAGCTTCCCTTGGGTGGTAAAATCCTTAAATGGGCCATTGTGAGCATTCATCAAGGAGTTGCTCGTCTCGAAGGCCAGTATCTTCTTCCCTCCAAAGAAAGTGCTTAAAAGCTTAAAAGAAGGTTCTTAACACTATGAATCAACTGAATTCATCTCAAACAGAGTCTTCGTCTCTGGCAGATAGTTTGTTTATGGAGCAGGCCCTTTCTCTCTGCAGTGGGGGTGAAATTTTACCTTCAGTAGAATTACTGGCCCAAAAACTCTCCAATGCAGCAAAAACTCGTACACCACTCAGAGTGAAACTGGGCCTGGACCCCACCCGTCCCGATCTCCATTTAGGCCACTCCGTTGTGCTTAAAAAGCTCCGTGCCTTTCAAGATCTGGGGCACCAGGCTGTCCTGATTATTGGCGATGCCACTGCGATGATTGGGGACCCTTCTGGCAGAACCCAAACCCGCCCCCCACTAACAGACGCCGAAGTCCAGCAAAATGCTGAGACCTACCTTGCTCAAGCAGGCCACGTGATCGACGTGAAAAAAGCAGAAATAGTGCGTAACAGCCAGTGGTTTAACCAGATGAATCTGGGAGATTTTCTCAAACTCGCGGCCCGGGTCACCGCAGCGCAAATTCTCACCAGAGAGGATTTTGCCACGCGGATGCAGGAGAGTAAGCCCATCTATATGCACGAGCTCTTTTATCCCTTGATGCAGGGCTATGATTCGGTGATGGTGGATGCAGACATTGAACTGGGCGGAACAGATCAGCGCTTTAACAACCTGATGGGCCGAGAACTTCAAAATGCCTACGAGAAAGACAAACAACAATTAGTGCTCTTGATGCCCTTGCTCGAAGGGACAGACGGCAAAGTCAAAATGTCCAAGTCTTATCCGGAGCATTGTATTAACCTCACTGATACGCCAGAAGATATGTTCGGCAAGGTGATGTCTATTCCCGATGCCCTTCTCGATAGGTATCATCAACTATTGACCCCCTTAACAGAAGAGCAACGAGAGCAACAGCAAGCCCTGATGCTACTCCCCCCCGAAGAAGGGGGGATCAATCCCCGCGACGTGAAAGCTTATCTCGCCAAATGGATCATCACGCAATACCACGGGCAAGAAGCCTCCGACACTGCTGAAGCTGCTTTTATTAAGCAGTTTCGTAATAAAGAACTCCCCGAAGAGATGGAGCAGCTTACACTCAAGGCCCACCAGAGCTACCTGATTTGTGATCTGATGGTTCAGCAAGCAATGGCTCCCAGTAAAAGCGAGGCCAGACGTCTCGTGACTGGAGGCGGTGTTCGTCTGAATCAAGAAAAAATTGAAAATCCTGACGCCCAACTACAGCAAGAGGCTGGGAGCGACTGTATTTTACAGGTTGGGAAACGTCGTTTTCTAAGGCTGGTATTTGAGAATTAGTTCGAACTATATCAAATCAAGGCAAATTGGTTTTTAACCGCCATTATAATGGCCTGGGCAAATTCAGCAGCTGCGTCAGGCCCATTGGCTGTAATGACGGTTCCAGATGCGGAATCATCCACTGTGACAGATTCAGCAGTATACGTCACATTCGATTGTCGGAAAGCTTCAAGCGATTCGGGTGCTTCCCACACAGTGGCTTTCCGGCCACTGAGCAGTCCTGCCTTTGCCAGAACAACACCAGAGAGACAAATCGCTGAGATCACCGCTTTTTGAGAAGCCAATTGCTTCAGTAGTTGGTGTAGTTGTTGGTTTTCCCACAAAAAACCAATAGAGCCCATGCCCCCCACCACAACCACTGCTTGGTAAGTGTTAAGGCCAATATGACTGGCAACATTGCTCAGGGTCTTTTGAACAACTTCAGTGGCGCCCAACATCCCAAGAGCAGAACCTGCCTGAGTACTAACCGTATCAACGCTCCAACCAGCCTCTAAAAATGCAGTCCGGGGCACAAACAACTCTTCATCACGGAATTGTTCAGGGGCAATTACCATTAATACACGGGGTTGGGTCATGGGGGTCTTTCTCCTCAGTACGAAGCAGACCCATTATATAACAAGTCCGCCAAAGCCCGGGCATCAGTCGCTAACAGGAGGTGTTGATTACTGATGGAGAGCTTTGGGCCAGTCAGTTTTGGGCCAGTGAAATTCATACTGGGAAAATTCACATCAACCGAATACGGGGTCGTCTGGATCTGTGCAGAGCCCGGTAATTCCCATACCCTGGGTTCAACTAAAGAACAATCTAAAGAACAATTATGCATCATCCGGTGAGCAAATTGACGCCAGGCCTTCCTGAGACGGAACTGTTCAAAGGCTGGTCCCAGTTCTGCCAAACTACTAGGCTCTATCCAAAGCATCAGATCCCAGGTTTTATGAGAAACCTGCTTCGGATAAACCGTGATACCCAGCCGCTGGCAATCAAGCAAGCAACGTTGCAGCAAGCCGTCTGGCTCACACGGAGGATTTTCATCTGCTAGCAGAGTAAACCGTAACACCCAACAGTAATGCCAAAATGGGTGCCGGGCTTGAGCAAAAAAAACATATCCCCCAGCACTCAACCCGCAATGCCAACCAGTCTTCTCAAGCACTAGCGTATCTGGATTCAGTAATCTGAGCGGCATCATGAGTTGCTCAGCGGATGGATGAACCCCTTCTGGAAAGATCTTTAAAACAACCGCATCAGGCCAAGTGTTGATTTGTGAAAGATCCCCCGTCTGCTCGAGCAGTCTTCTCAGTGGATACTCTTGTTCTAAGTGCTCATAGTAGACTTTCAGTCGGGATTCCAGCTCATGCTGGTAAAATCCTGAGTGTGCAGTTTTTTCATGTTTGCTCATGTACAAATATAACCTGATGACTAAATAATTCAGTGTCGACCAGAACCAGGTATCTATCGATTCCCCAGTCGGGTAATAAGAGCGGGCTTCATTGACCTGATTGAAAAAGATGCGCTAGACTCATGACCGTGATGACACAAGATGTTTTTCAACACCCCAAAACAGTAATGTCCGGGATGCGTCCGACTGGGAAGCTTCACCTGGGCCATTATGTCGGCGTGCTCAAAAATTGGGTCCAACTCCAAAACCAATACCCTTGCTACTTTATGATTGCCGACTGGCACGCACTCACCACCAAAGCAACACAGACAGACACCTTACGTGATGATATCCACGAAATTGTCTTAGACTGGCTTGCCGCTGGTATTGATCCGGGGAAAGCCACCATTTATGTTCAATCTGCTATTCCAGAAATCGCAGAACTCCATCTTTTACTGAGTATGCTGACTCCCAACAAGTGGGTAGAAACGGATCCCACCCTAAAAGACATGGTTCAGATGATGAGCGAAGAGCTCAATTACGGTTTGCTTGGCTATCCTGTCCTTCAAACCGCAGATATCTTGATGATGCAAGGCAATCTGGTTCCTGTTGGAAAAGATCAGTTGGCTCACTTAGAAATCAGCCGTGATATTGCTCGACGCTTCAATCACATCACCCAAACACACACCTTTGATGAGCCCCGTCCCCTGTTGACACATACCCCGCTTCTCATGGGGTTGGACGGCCGAAAAATGGGGAAATCTTACGGAAACGGGATTCTGATCAGCGATACGGAAGAAGTCACCTGGAAGCAGCTTAAGGGAGCTGTGACAGATAGAGCCAGAACAACGCGAGATATTCCCGGTCAAGTCTCACAGTGCGAAGTGGTTTACCCGTATCACCAAGTCTTTTCGTCTCAAACTGTTATTGATAAGACTATTGAAGAGTGTCACACAGCGGCAAGGGGCTGTATGGACTGCAAAAAAATACTCCTTGAAAGTATTCTCGATGAAATGGCACCGGTTATGGCCCGTCGTCAAGCCATGGCCAATGATTTATCCCTGGTAGAGGGCATCCTAAAAGACGGCAACGAAAGCGCCAGAGAGCGCGCAGCGCAAACCATCACAACGGTTCGTCGGGCGATGAAACTCTATCTGCCTTAAGCCAGACTTAAGCAGTCCCTAGCGCTTATTTTTAAACGGAACTGTCAGTAAAAACAGCTCTAGATGTTGATTGGCAGCAAAATCAAACATGCCCAAACTATGGACATCAAAGGTGCTTTTAAGATTGTAATAGACTAAAAGCTCATTCACTTCTGCTGAACATAACACTTGATTATCTGCAGCATAGCGTGCAGTTGCCTGACAGCGATCCAAACCACTGACAATATTGTCTTGTCCATCAGCGACCGCATGGATTGACATCCGAAAAGGCGGCTTGAGATCCATGGGTCGCAAGGATTGATAGTACTCTTTCACTTCTCGAGAAACCTCAAGAGCATACTCAAAAGCACTTCTAAGTGATTTAAACTCGATCAAATGGCTATTAGCCTGATTTTGGATCAGGGTGCCTTCAAAGCGCTGATACCCCTTAAGATAGCCAGCCACTGTGGGTTGAGTTTCCGGGTCAAACGCATAATACACCAAGGTACGACGGAGACTGACCAACTGCTTTTCAGTTCGCTTTTCTTGGTTCTGTCGCTGTTTGATTTTGAGCTGGTGCACCACGGTTTCACGTGTCACTCTCATCCGTTTATCCAGCGATTTTAGGACAATGGCAATGTAGGCAATCACAAAAAAGCTAAGCGTGGAAAGGATACCGACCACCCCTTGAGCAATAGAAACACTGTGTCCGTTAAACTCAACGGAATGAGGAACCATGGGGATAAAGGTGACCAGACCTTCTGCCATTTGATTGAGGGGATGAAACACTCTTTCCATAGCAGAAACAGCCCCAAATAAATCCGGGAAATTCAGCACCAGCAGCATCCAGTGGATAATGGCGACAGGGGAGAGAATAGCCAAAACCGCCGAAATAATATCTAAAATGGTGTACAGTATGCGAAGCATTTGTATCTCAGCCTAAGCAAACCAAGGGCTCTGGTTTTATTGTAAGCCATAATTAGACTTCTGTTCGGGGATAGTGCTTTAAAATCCGATAGGCGGTATCTCTTTGAGCGGCATTGCGGCCCAGATTGTGCGCCACTTTTACAATCTCTTCGACCGTTTTTCGGGTCGGAGAGATTCCAGCTTGAGTGACCACGTTTTCTTCTAACAGCAGTCCACCAATATCGTTAGCCCCCATACAAAGTGCCGTTTGTCCAATTTTAAGACCCTGTGTAATCCAAGACGCCTGGATATTGGGTACATTGTCCAGCACCAATCTGGCCAAAGCAGAAACTTTAAGATAATCCACCGCTGTTGCCGTGACAGGAAGTTTTTCCAGCTTGGTGTTAGCACGCTGGAAGGTCCAAGGAATAAAGGCGGTAAACCCACCAGTACGGGCCTGCAGTTCTCGAATTTGAAAGAGGTGATCCACAATATGCCAGTCTTTTTCCACCATGCCAAACATCATCGTGGCTGTTGTTTGGAGTCCAAGATGATGCGCTTCTTCCATCACATCCAGCCAACTGGCTGTTTTCACCTTTTTATGGCTGACCTTAAGCCGAACATCATCGTGTAAAACTTCAGCACCACCACCAGGAATGGATGAAATCCCCGCGTCGATCAACTGCTGCAATACCCAGGACAGGGGTTTTTCAGTCAGTGTGGCCATAAAATCAATTTCTGTCGGCGAGAAAGCGTGAATGGTCAGGGTGGGGAAGTCGGCCCGCAGCCGACGAATCACATCAAGATAATAGTCAAAGGGAAGATCAGGATTCACACCGCCTTGTAAGAGCAGCTGGGTCCCCCCTGCATCGACCAGTTCCTGGGTTTTTTCCTTGATTTGAAAATATTCCAAAGTATAGGCGTCATCCGATTCCTTATGGCGGTAAAAAGCGCAAAAAAGGCAATCGACATTACACACGTTGGTGTAATTCACGTTGCGGTCAATCACAAAAGTGACGGGAGCCTCTTTACCGTGAATGTCGTGTTTGACGGTTTCTGCCATCAGGCCCAATTGAAATAAATCTGCCTGTTGGAGCAAAGCCAATGCACGGTTACGGTCCAGAGGTTTCGGCAACCAGACTGTTGGGGCAGAGATCACATCATGATTTGTATTGAATTTTTCAGAAGCAATTGTTGTCATCGCATTGTCTTAATTGGGGTAGCTTTCATTGTAATATGTCAATCACCCGTTACGCTAGCAAAAACAGGCCACAAAAAAAACCATGTCGCTCATCACTCCCAGCAAAAGCAATACTATTCAGCAGCTTTATACCAGTACTGTGCCTAACCCCGATGCTGTTTCCATCGGCTGGACCTACCCAGCCCCGCAAAACATTGCGATGTCCAGCCTGGGTTATTTGAGCCTGTTTCAACGAATGGATCAAAACCCTCGTATCCGAGCCACGCAAGTCTCCACTGATACCTTACCGCACTATCAGCCCTTTGATTTTAACTTGATTGGCTTTTCAATGTCCTTTGAACTCGATATTCTCGCCATTCTCGATATTTTTCATCAGTGGGATCTTCCCGTCATTGCCGTGGAAAGAAATGAGCATCACCCCCTGGTGTTTGCAGGCGGACCAGTTCCGATCACCAATCCTGAACCGTATGCCGATTTTTTCGATTTTTTCCTGATTGGTGAAGGAGAAGAACTGCTCAATGAACTGATCGAAACCTATCAGGATTATCAAAAAACCTCTCCTGAAGGGTCTCGGCACCAGTTACTCAGACATTTGGCTGCCAAAGTCCCTGGTTGCTATGTCCCCTCACTCTATCATATTGAATATGCCAGTCTTTCAGATGGGCCGATTACCCACATCCAGCCCAAATATGAAGACACTCCGGCCATGGTCGAAAAACGCATATTTTCTCGCGAAGAAATGGCAAACAATGTAACGTATTCCCCCTTTCTGACTGAAGACTGTGTGTTTCCCAATACCTTTTTGGTAGAAGTGATGCGCGGGTGTGCTCACCGCTGTCGGTTCTGTCTTGCCAGCTATTCGATGCTACCTGCTAGAGGGCCACAGCTCGATCCGCTCAAGGAAGCAATTGCCTTTGGACTCAGACACACCAACAAAATTGGGTTATTGGGTGCACTCATCGCCGACAACCCAGAATTTCCAGAACTGTGCGAGTTTCTGCAGCACGAGATGCAACAAAGGCCCGACCTAAAACTCTCGTCTGCTTCGCTAAGAATTGACACACTGACCCCCCAAATTGCCGAAACCTTTAAGCAAGGGGGGCAACAACAACTCACCTTTGCTATTGAGAGTGGCAGTGAGCGGCTGCGCCGGCGTATTAATAAAAATTTGAAGCAAGATAAAATTTTTGACGCGGCTGAGATTATGTTCCGAAGTGGCATCAAGGCGATGAAGCTCTATGGGATGGTAGGCCTCCCCGATGAGAGTGATGAAGACATTGAAGCCCTGGGAAAACTGGTGCAGGATCTGAAAAAAGCCCAGCCAAAACTAGAGCTCATATTGGGTTGTAGTTCTTTTGTCCCCAAAGCAGCTACACCGTTTCAGTGGCAACCCCGTCCGGACAATAAAACCATTGAGCATCGTTTTGATATGCTGAACAAAATGCTTCTGAAAAAAGCAAAGTTTCGCCCCAGCAGTGCCAAATGGGATTTTTTACAGGCCGTTCTCTCACGCGGCGACAGACGTTTAACTCCACTCATCATCCGTTTCCATCAGTTTGGGGCAACTTTAGGCTCACTCAACCGAGCCTATAAATCATTATGCGATGAAGGGATCCCGCCTTGCCCCCCACCGGCCTGGTATGCCCTTCGCGATCGCGCAGTAGATGATCCCTTTGCGGAACGCTTTCCGTGGGATATGATTCATCTGGGCGTGGATAAGCCCGTTTTGTATCAAGAAGGCCTTCCGCCAAAAAGCTTTACAGGAGTCGACATCATATGAGTTGTGCCAGCCCAAGAATTACACGCCGCGCCTCACGGCCTGTTCAAGTAGGAAGTGTCAGGGTGGGCGGCGACGCTCCTGTTTCCGTTCAATCGATGCTGATGAACGACACCTGTGATATTGAGGAAAGCGTCAATCAAATTAAACGCCTGGCGGATGCTGGGTGTGAGATTATTCGCCTTGCCGTGCCGGATAAAGAAGCGGGTGAGGCACTCAAATCAATCGTCCCCAGGTCTCCCATCCCAGTAGTGGCCGATATTCACTTTGATTACCGACTGGCACTTCAGGCCGCAGATAATGGGGTCCACGGGTTACGTGTGAATCCGGGTAATATTTCCAGCAAAGACTACATTCGAGAGATTGTCCGCAAAGCCAAAGAGCGTCAACTCCCGATTCGCGTAGGAGTCAACGGGGGTTCTGTCGAAAAGCCCATTAAAGAGAAATTTCCCAACGATCTGGTGACGCAGCTGGTGGAAAGTGCCCTGCTTAACGTGCGCTTATTAGAAGAGGAAGACTTTCAGGATATTGTCATCTCTGTCAAAGCCAGTGATCCCATGCTGGCGGTGGATGCCTACCGAAGTATTGCCACTAAAACCCCGTACGCCTTGCATCTCGGCGTCACAGAGGCAGGAACGTTGAAACGCGGTTTAGTTAAAAGTAGCATTGCTCTTGGCATGTTACTCAGTGAAGGGATTGGCGATACGATTCGCGTCTCCCTCACTGCGGATTCCATTGAGGAAGTGTTTGCCGGACATGAAATCCTGCGGAGTGTAGGCCTGAGTAAGCAGGGGTCCAATTTAATCAGTTGCCCCAGTTGCGGACGCTGCGAAGTGGATTTGTACTCGATGGTCTCGGATGTAGAAGGCATGATGGCAAAGTACGACAAGGAAAATCCAGACACCCCCTTGGATGTGGCTGTGATGGGATGCTTTGTCAACGGCCCTGGAGAGTGCGGACACGCGGATATCGGTATTGCTGGGGGACGCGGGCAATATTACATTTTTAAGGGCGAAGAAAAAGTGACTCGGGTGGCCGAAGAAGGGGCGCTGGACGTTTTTAGAGCGGAGCTTGAAAAAACGTATCTTGAGAAAAAGAGCACCTAAAAGAAAAGCCCTCACTGATAATCAGTGAGGGTATTGTCCCCAAATAGTCCCACCCATGTGTATTAAAAGTGTTATCCCTGAATATTCACCCGTTCAAAGCCTCTGGCGTAAACACGCCCACCGGCTGTATTGCCCCAGTAGTTTTGGCTAGCGTTGTAGCTCCAGTTATTACCGGTTAAGTTCAAGGTATCGTGACCGCGACCACCGTTGGCAAACACCGTATTACCGTTATTGCCCGTTACAGTGAGCGTATCATTGCCTCGGCCACCGTTGAAGTACTGGGTACCGCCCGTTCCGGTGAAGACTGCCGAATCATTACCCCGTCCTCGGCCACCGTTAAAGACTTGCGTACCACCGTTGTTATCCATTCTGGCAAAGTCGCTCCCGCGACCACCATCAAACACTTGTGTACCGCCAAAATTCCGTAAATTACCAACGTCATTCCCACGGCCGCCGTCAACACGCTGGTAGCCACTAAAGTTAGTCGCGTTGATATAATCATTACCACGACCCCCGTTGACATACTGAGAGCCACCGTTATTCACCACATTGGCGTAGTCGCTACCACCGCCTAGCTGAATATTCTGGTTTCCATAATCATTACGGGCATTGACGGCATCATTGCCCCAGCCCCCGTAGTAGTTTTGGGTGCCGCCGTAATTGTAAAGGCCTGCGCGGTCATTCCACGGAGTACCGTACACGTTTTGATACCCATTCACATTACTGGCTGTGGTTGCATTTGGACCGTACCAGTCTCCGTAAGAAACGGATTGTCCGCCACCATACCAAGGTGAATAGCCACCGCCCCCGAAGCTGAGCGAAAAATTAGAATTAGAGAAACCGAAATAATAAGACATCGTAATAACCTCCACACACCAGTGCACCGCAAACAGCAGTGACGTAACACACACCCGTTAAGCATGACTGACTAAATGACTTTGAGACGAGAAGATAAACTAGAAAAAGAACATTGGGAAAAAAGAGAGTTGAGAGTTGGTTAAAGAGACTTTGATTTATCCCTTGTGTTTATATAAAAACAATCAATTAAGATTTTTGGAACATTTTGTAACACATTGTTAACCTATTCTTGCTTTAATTCGTGCAAACCCACGCCGTGTACACGCCTGATTGAACTTGTGCCGTCTC
>CAZZIY010000038.1:0-5457 GCA_964654525.1 uncultured Vampirovibrionales bacterium
TACACTAAAATACTAATATGGTCTATTATATAAAAAGTATAATAAGACTAACCGTTCGATTAATATTCAAATGAGTTAGATGAGTACTCAAATGAGCCGTCATTCGAAGCGTTTTGATCCACAAAAAACAATGCAAGCCCCTTTTTTACACAGTATCGGCGGGTAAAGCTATCATAGGAGCCTTTATGGGTCGAAATAAAAAATACGAAAACACGCATGAGGTGATTGTTGAAGTCGCTGAACGTCTTTTTTCTCAATACGGGTATGAGCGAACCACTGTGGATGATATTGCCAAAGAAGCCATGCTCGGTAAAGCCAGTGTTTATAAAGAATTCCAGAGTAAGGAAGATATTTGGGTGGCTGTGGTGATTCGTCACGCACAAGCAACCAATATGGAAATGAGTCGCCTGGCTGCGCTAGCCGATACCAAAAAGACCAAAATATTGCCTGTGGTAGCCGATGTGTTGATGGTCCAGCTTCTGCGGATTTTTGATCATGTGATGCACCACATGCACGGTAGCCAAATTGTTGCCGGACAAGGTATGGGGGGGTTACCCCCAGCCATTCCACCTCCCAACCCCAAAATCATGCAAAAGGTGCTTCCCTATATGCAAGAAGCCGACCGCATTATTACGGGCTTACTGAAAAAGGCTGTTGATAACAGTGAAATACCCCCAGAGTCTGATTGTGAACAGCTCACTATGTTTCTCAGACGGGGGATGGCCGGCTATTTACCGCCGCATATTATGCATTTCCCCAAATCTCGTGAACTATTTGAAACAGAAGCCCGGCAGATGATTGAAATCTTGCTCGGCGGAATAAAAGCCAAAAGCCTTTAAGAACAAGTGTTGTTGCATTCCTAAAATGCGTTAAGTTTGTGTGTGCCTTAAGTCAAAAGAAAAAAGCCTAGAAGAATGACGCTTCTAGGCTTTTACTCGACTCATGAAGTATTTTTCCGATTGATAAACTGTGAGTGCGATCAGTTTTGGGGTGAGTTGACTCAATTAACCCCAGTAGCTATTTTGACTCCCCTGCTGTTGGTTCAGCAAGTTCATCAGTACAAAGGGCGGGGGAGGAGGAAAACCATTGCCGCCGAATCCATTCTGGTCGTCCTGGTTACCCCAGCCGTTTTGCATAAAACCTCCTTGCAGAAAAGGCGGTGGAGGGGGTGGTGGGGCATTCTTCAACTCATCACGGCTGATGGAACCGTCTCCGTTGGCATCCAGTCTGCTGAAGATTTGACTTTTTTGGTCATCATCGAGGGTGCGACCACCGGGCAGGGGGGGGTTGTTGGCAAGAAATTCATCTTTAGAAATGACCCCGTCTCCGTTGGTATCTACTTTCTTAAGGATTTGATCTGGGTTGGGTCTGTGGTGATGGCCGTGAATCCCTTGACCAAAGCCAGCACCTAGGCCGGGGTACCCGCCGCCAAACATCGAATTAAGTCCGCCAAAGCCTTGACCGAATCCGCCCATTTGGCCCTGTTGTCCACCCAAAAAGGGAGGAGGAAATGGGGGTGGGAATCCGCCCTGACCGAAGCCGCCGATGTTGTTACCATAACCATTGTTTCCGTTCTGGCTGGACTGAAGCCCTTGAAGCAACTGCATTAGCATATAAGGGTTTAAGCCACCACCGGAGGAAAGTCCGTTGATTGACATAATCGTTACGTCTCCACGTTTTACTGCTAACTCTCTCAAGTGGTACAGCAAAGGGGTGAGGAAATTGGATTCACTTGAGTGATGCTGTACAACTCTTAAGATAATAAAAACAAATAAAAGAATAAAATTGCGTTTTCGTCTATAAATTTATTTTTGTAAACCCCACATAATAGACTGAAGTGTTTTGGTATTCTGAAATCCTGACACACACTGATGCCAGACAGGTCTATAAAAGAATTGCCTTTAAAACACAGTGAAAGAAGTGTTTTTATTGCAATGTGGTTATTTTTTCAATGCTGCTATGGCTTTGTCGGTAAAATCTATTTCTGGAGAAATACTCAGTGAGGTTTCTTGTTCTTTACTTATGGAAACAATCGCACTGAGGTGATGCTCTTTTCTTAGGGTGTCCAAGAGGATCCGGTATTGAACGGTGCTGAGATGCGGCACGGTTGAAAAGAGTGAGTTTTCCCGAACAAAACCAATGCCTTGCAAATGGTTTGGACCCAGACCGGGGGGTTGCATCAGGCCGGGAAAGAAGAAAAAGAGTGCTAGCGGTAATAGGGGAATAAGCATCATGGGCAGCGGCATGGCCGGTGGCCTCATGCCGGGTGATAAGCCGGGCTGTTTTTGGGGCGATAAAAATTTCGAAAAAATCAACGGCAACCCAATAAAGAGGAGTGGCATCAGCACGGGTAAAAGAAGAGGCTGGAGAAGGCTAAAATTCTCGGGCATTTTCAAGGGACTTTCTGTAAAACATGCTGTGTTCGTTTTTCAAGTAAGTACCGGCAGTTAGCGAGGTTTGATCTTAGCGGGAATGCCGACTGCAATGCTACAGGCCGGCACATCATTGAGGACCACTGATCCGGCACCGACCATAGATTGATTACCAATCTCAATATTACCCAATATTTTGGCACTGGCTCCCACTATCACCTGATTTCCCAGTGTGGGGTGCCGTTTATCCGGTGATAGACTAATCCCACCCAGTGTGACGCCCTGATACAGGGTAATATCGTCGCCCAAAATGCTGGTCTCACCGATCACCACCCCCATACCATGATCAATAAACAGCCGCCGGCCAATACGGGCTCCTGGGTGAATCTCAATCCCCGTAAAAAAACGAACCCAGTGTGAACCCACTCTGGCGAGCAGCTTAAAGCCGCTTCTCCAGAGTATATGAAGAGCACGATGCGCCCAGACCGCATGAAGCCCCGGGTAACACAGCAGGACTTCTAGCCAATGCCGAGCAGCGGGGTCTTTATCAAGCACAGCGGTAATGTCTTCTCTGAGTGTCGTGAAAAACATCTTAGACAGGTACAGCAGCCATTTGGGCAGCTTCAGCACGTAAGTCATCAAACAACACGGTGGATAAATAGCGCTCCCCAAAACTGGGAATAATCACCACAATCAGTTTGTCTTTGTAAGCCGCTCTTTTACCGAGTTCGACTGCGGCATAAACCGCTGCTCCAGAAGAAATTCCGACCAGTAAACCTTCTTCTTTTGCCAGCCGCTTTGCCATGGTAATGGCTTGCTCGTTACTCACCTGAACAATCTCACTCAGCAGAGATGTGTCCAAGATGCCGGGAATAAAGCCTGCGCCAATTCCTTGGATTTTATGCGGCCCCGGCTGCCCACCAGAAAGAACGGGGCTATCGGTTGGTTCTACGGCAATTAACTGAATACTGGGCTTTTGGCTACGGAGATACTCCCCACAACCGGTAATCGTTCCACCTGTACCAATGCCAGCAACCAATGCATCAATCTGGCCGTCGGTATCCTGCCAAATTTCTGGTCCAGTGTGATGGCGGTGAATCTCCGGATTGGCTGGGTTTTCAAATTGTTGCAGCATATAGGCGTTGGGGGTTGTTTCCAGCAAGGCTTCTGCCTGTTGTACCGCTCCGGTCATCCCTTTACTGCCAGGAGTGAGCACTACTTCGGCTCCAAAGGCTCGTAATACAATCCGGCGTTCAATGCTCATGGTCTCTGGCATGGTTAAAATCAGTCGATAGCCTTTTACTGCAGCGGCAAAAGCGAGTGCAACCCCAGTGTTGCCACTGGTGGGCTCAATTAAGGTGGTTTTTCCTGGGAAAATTAGGCCCGACTTTTCCGCTGCCTCAATCATCGCAAGACCAATCCTGTCTTTGACGCTGTTGCAGGGTTCCATGCTTTCGAGTTTACCGACAATGGTAGCTCCACACCCTTCTGTGACACGGTTTAGTTTCACCAAAGGGGTGTTGCCAATCAGTTGCGTTATGTCACGTGCAATCTTCATACAGCGAGCCGTCTTCTTTCATATCTCTGGCGTATCTCTGGTTTGCTTCTATTCTCGTTAAAAAAAGAGGCGCTGTCTATCCATTGTGGCGTGTTAGGAGACCTTAAACTGAGCCATTTTCCGCCGTTGATGCTCTGCTTTGAGACCGGCGTAGACATTGTCGGGAATATGCAACCGACTGAGTGCGGTGTTGTAACTTTCGTGAACCCCATGAAAGTCCGTGCCACCGGTCACAATGAGATCGTATTTTTCAGCCATTGTGCAGTAAAATTCAATCACAGGGGGAGTATGGCGTTTGTGATAAGCTTCCAGACCCCGCAGACCGTAGTCAATTAATTCCACAACCAGCTCTTCAATCCCTTGCATATCTGAGGGGTGAGCAATCACCGGGATACCACCACTATCATAGATGGCTTCGACTGCCTCATGGGGGCTTACCGTTTCCCTACGAATAAACGTGGCTGATTTGGGAGTGAGATATCGAGAAAAGGCTTCAGAAATGGAGGGAACACCCGCTTTTTCAACCAAGGCTTTGGCGACATGGGGTCGACCCAGGGAGCCTTGCTCGTGTGAAAGGCTCAAAATATCCTCATAACTCACATTCAGTTTCGCTTCTTGGAGTTTTCCGCTCATTTGTCGAATCTGATTTTTGCGGGCTTCTCGGTGCTTTTCGATCACTGCACGAAGCTCTGGGGCTTGCGTGTCGATATAAAACCCAAGCACATGTACTTCTTGGGCGCCGTGAGTGGGAGAATGCCAGACGGTATTGATTTCAATACCCGGAATGACTTCCATCGAGCTTTCTTTGGAGGCGGCCAGTGCCTTTGCAATGGCATAGGACTCGGTATTATCGTGATCCGTGATCGCGATCGCCTCTAAACCATACTCAATGGCTTGTAAAATGATATCTTCCGCCTGGGAAGCCCCATCGGAAAAGGTAGTATGCAAATGCAAGTCGATCATGAAAAGGTCATAGAAGCCTTTGTCATCTTATTTAAGTTGGGTAATAAATCCATTTTAGCACTCGCTATTAGGGAAATCTAGCCAGTTGGGGCAAATCGTTTCCCGCTACCAGCTTATAGAGAATCTGGGAAATAGCTGTATACTCAGTATTTTCAGACTAAAAGTGTAGCGCCTTTGCTATAATGAGTCCCCAGCCATGATTTTAAGATAAATGTGTGATCTTTACGGATCCAAACAAGAGGAGCCAAACAAGCAATGACGGCCACACCCAACACATCTTTAGACGCAAATAACGGCCATTTGGCCCTATTAGAGGCAGACTTTGAGCGGGTGCAGAAGTTTAAAGAGCACATCCAGCTGATGCATGACCTTACCAGCGATCCTGCCCAAAAGGTGATGTTTGCCCACTTAATGGATGAAGAAGCGGAGCATGAGACCTCTTTGCAAGATTTAATCCGTCAAGCCAAGTCCCCTGAGAATGCTTATTCGGCCAGTCATTCGGCTAGTCATCCGGTTAGTCATCATAGGGACGTAGATCACACGCTGACAGTCGCCGGGACAGTC
>CAZZIY010000038.1:5557-12571 GCA_964654525.1 uncultured Vampirovibrionales bacterium
TCCGGTTAGTCATCATAGGGACGTAGATCACACGCTGACAGTCGCCGGGACAGTCAAATCTGAATCCACAGATCCCCAAGGACATTTTAAGCGCCGAGACCAAAACATTCTGACTGTGGGCAGTCTGATTGGTCATCGTCATTAAACCTGAATTTATGAGCCTAACCATTTGCCAGATTAATATTGAGAGAGAATACGGAAAGGGTAGCAAGTCATCATGCTGGATTTTTTAAGCCATAACGAAGCCCCCATCAGCGATGTGCAGTGGGATGAGATTGATCAGACCGTGATTGAGGTCGCCCGGCGTGGGCTCGTGGGGCGGCGTTTTATCGAAATTTACGGCCCTTTAGGCGCAGGAGCTCAGTGGGTCGCGCTCGACCGTTTTGATGACGGGGAAGTGGGTGGGAAACCTGGGCATATTGATTTTCTCGGCGAAGACGGCGGCACAGCGCTGGTGACTGCCAGCCGGGTGAATATGCATATTCCGCTGATTTATAAGGATTTCGTCCTCTTCTGGCGGGATGTGGAAGCCAGCCGTAAATTTAATATTCCGCTGGATTTTTCCGCTGCTGCGGCCGGAGCCGCTGCCTGTGCCCGGGCAGAGGATGAAATGATTTTTCTGGGTTACAAGGATAAATCCAAGCAAATTGACTATCCGGGACTGCTGAGCGTTGAAGGACGCCAGAGTATCCAGCAAGGCAATTGGGATGAGCCAGGAGCCGTTTTTGGCGACGTGGTGAAGGCAACGGAAAAGCTCGCCTCTGCCGGCCATTACGGACCGTATGTGATGGTGGCTCCGCCGCAAATCCACTCCAAAATTCATCGCTACGTCAATACCACCGGCATGATGGAAATTGAGTACATTCGTCAACTCGCGACAGACGGCGTATTCTTCTCTTCTGTCATCCCAGAAAACCGGATTTTAGTGGCCTCTACTGGGGTCCAGAATTTTGATTTGGCCATTGGTCAAGATCTCAAAACGGCGTATCTGGGTGCGCAAAATATGAATCACCCCTTCCGGGTGTTTGAGACCATTGTCTTGAGGATTAAACGTCCTGGCGCCATTTGCGTGGTCGAAGGCAAGAAATAGCCCCCAATTTAGATAGTTTATGCACTGTTCGCCTGAATAAAGGCGAGCAGTGTTTCTAGCGCCTCTGGAAAGCCGTTGACTGTGGATTGGTATGCGTCTAAGTGCCAAACCCCTTTGCCGTCTTGGTGATTCAGGTAGATGTCATACCCCAAGGCAGGCGTTTCATTGAGTGTTCGTCGGCTCCGCAGAATGTACTCAAAATGGGTCTCTCCAGACACGTGATCATTTGAACTCTCTTTATGTGAACCCTCTTTATGCCAGACGTCTTCGAGATACAGCTCAAACTCAGGGGCAAGGTTGTTATTTACCCAGGAACGAATGTTATTCAGCTGTGTATAAGCATCGGGGGTGTCTGCCATGATGCTTTGCAGGGCGTCTTGAATCTCTTTGAGTGAGGGGCAGTGAGCAGAATGGTTCATGGGCGTCTCTGTAAACACAGTGAACGGGTGTAAAAACTCATAGACAGCCCGTTGTTTTACGGCTATCGTAATAGCGATCGGGTGGCGTTTACTTCCTTTGAGTCGTAATGGTCTCATGATAATCGGGTCTCGTCACTGTCAAATCCAACTAAATGTGTGTCCAACTAAAAAAGGTCTGTAATCTATGGTGATTCAACATACGGCAGGAAGCGAAGGGCTAGCGATAGCTGCCTCTGGCACATTGTTAGACGTTCAAGGACTGCCAGATATTCGGGGAATTGATTTAAAGCGCGTGGGTGTGAGTCGGGTGGATATCCCGATGCAGATTCTGCAAGCAGACGGACACTACCAAACGGTGACGGCTAAAGCCACGATGAGTGTCGGGTTGCCAAAAGAGCACAAGGGCACTCACATGTCCCGCTTTATTATTCAATTGAGTGAGTGGAGTCGCGGAAAAGTCATCAGTATGCATTTGCCAGAATTTATGGCAGAGGCGCAAGAGCGTCTGAATGCAACAACCGCTCAATTAGACTTAACGTTTCAGTATTTTGTCGAAAAACCCGCACCGGTGACTCGGCAAAGCGCTCCCATGGGCTTTGTCTGCCGCCTGCAGGGACGAATTGATCAAGATGTCTTTACGATGGGCTTGGGCGTTACAGTGCCCATTGCCACGCTATGCCCATGCAGCAAAGCAATTTCCAAATACGGGGCTCATAACCAACGTGCCGAAGTAGCGGCCAATCTGGTCGTTGCCTCTGAAGAGGCGACCAATCAACCCGTGATCTGGTTTGAAGACATCATCACACTTTTGGAAGAGACCGCTTCTTGCCCGGTATATCCCCTTTTAAAGCGAGAAGACGAGAAATATGTGACCGAGCGGCAGTACGAAAATGCCAAATTTGTGGAAGATGTCATTCGTGATGCCACGCATTCTCTGAGAAAACTCCCGTCTGTCGCTGGATTTTCGCTCGAAGTGGAAGCGCTGGAAAGCATTCATGGTCATAATGCCTGGACCTATCATGAAGAGGGCAGACAATTACCCCGCTTTTAGTCATTGAGAATTTTGACCCAAATGACCGTTACTCTTTTGGATAATACGCAAACCACAGCGGAAAACCACGTTGGTCATACCCCTGTGGTCAGTGTGATCAAAAAAATCCGCTTCTCTGCTGCACATTATTATTATTTGCCTCAGCTCAGCGAGTCTGAGAATCAGGCCCGTTTCGGGTTGTGCGCCAATACCCATGGGCACGGTCATAACTATGATTTATGCATTACGGTTTCTGGACGGATGGATCCACAAACCGGTATGGTGGTGAATTTAAAAGATTTAAAACATATTCTCGAGGAGACTGTGCTGCGTCAGTTTCACTTTAAAAACATCAATTTAGACGTGCCCTATTTTAAGGATAAATTGCCGACTCTCGAGCATCTGATTGTGTATTTTTGGCAGGAACTAAACCATGCCTTAAAACCGCTCTCACTTGAATTAAGCGCGTTGCGTCTGTATGAAGACGAAAGCTTATTTGCCGATTATTGGGGTGAAAGAATGTTAGAAGGACATCACTGATGACATCTTTGTTAGACCAAAAACCCAAAGTGTATTTAACCCGCAGCTATGATTTTTCTGCCAGTCATCGTCTATATAATCCTGCATTTACGGATGAGGATAACTGGTCTGTCTTTCGCCAATGTAATAATCCAAACGGACATGGGCATAATTACGAGCTGGAAGTGACACTCTCTGGAATCCCTGATCCAGAAAACAGCATGATTGCTGATTTAACCGTATTAGACTCCTGGATCCAAAATGCCGTTATTTTGCCGATGGATCATAAGCACTTAAATATGGATGTTCCTTTTTTACAGGGGCTTATTCCTACGGCAGAAGCCATTGTGGTTGCTTGTTGGCAGGAACTCGCCCGGACACGTCCTGCCCGTTCAATACCGGAGTCAACGGCGTTGTATCGCCTTCGGTTAAAAGAATCCAAAAATAACTTTGCTGAATATTACGGGAAAAATACGCCTGTCTTGCCTCAATTATCATCTCAACCAGATTTTTCTGAGGCCGTGAAACGATGACCAGAGTTTCGACTTATTCTGACGGGGTGGCCGTTGTGACTGGGGCGAGTCAAGGCCTGGGCGAGGCCATTGCCTTAAAGCTTGCAGAAAACGGTCTCAATTTGGTGCTCACTGCTCGCAATGAGACAAAGCTAAAGACGCTTGCAGAGCGAATCGAAACCCTTTATCCGCAGATACAGACACTGGTCTGCCCGGCAGATGTGCAAAAATATGCCGATGTTGAAAACGTGGTTGAGCAGACGATGACCCGCTACGGTCGGCTAGATATTTTAATTAATAATGCTGGGGTGGCAGCCAAAATGGGACTGTTTCAAGAACTGTCCGTTGCGGCCATTGAACAGACGGTTCACACCAATCTTTTAGGGCCGATGTATTTTATGAAAGCGGTTCTACCCATCATGGTTGCGGCGACTAATAAGACGAAATTGGATGAAACGCCTGCTGGGGTGATTATCAATATCAATTCCATCGCCGGACAAACGGCGTTTCCTTACTGGAGCGTATACGATGCGTCTAAATTTGGTTTGAGGGCCTTAACTGATGCCGTCGCTGAAGAACAGAGCAGCAACGGTATTCGTGTGGTGGGTATTTATCCAGGGGCAGTCGATACGGCGATCTGGGACAGCGTGGATCTTGAATCCGTGCCAGATAGATCGCACATGCTTCAGCCAGAAGATATTGCAGCCACGGTTGAATTTATCGTGAATCAGCCATCTCGTTGTTTTATTTCGGAGTTGACTGTTAGGCCCGTAAAACCAACGCTTTAACAACAAACGTACTGTTTATAAAGCGGTTTGTAACTCTGTATAAAAAGCAATTCTTCATAATCAATTGTTTTTATATTGATAAGTAAATAACAAGTAGAGAGATGTAACTTTCACTTGATTGCATAGAGATGCACGTGGATACCGCGACGGGTTCAGGTCCTCACTGAAAAAGTCAGGAGTCCAGCATGCCTGTGTTTTCTATGCTTCTCAATATGGAGATGATGACTTATGGCCGCAGCAATTCGACCTTATTTAGGATTTCCTGGACCTCAATCTTTCTTCAATCAATGGCAGTTTAACCATATGGAAATTATTCCCTCTGAAGTGGCATCATCCACGGTTGAGCCCCCACCAGCTCAAACAACGCCTGCTGAAGCACCTAAATTTGATCCAACACAGCCTTATAAATTAGAAGGAACTTGGTTTCCGTTTAATAAAGAGAATCATCCCAAACAGGTGATTCATAACGGTCATACCTATAATTTTCACAGTGTCCAAAACGGGGCCAATAATACGACGTCGATTATTTATCAGCTACCAGGGCAGTGTAATTATGTGGCCGTCGACTTAAACGGTAAAGCTGAAGACAGAGTGGTTGGCAAACGCGATGTGCGTGTGCAAACGGGAACAGAGCAAATCGAACGCGCCCGAATCCGCATGAGCGGGTTTCAACCCAACTACCAGATGATGCCATATTTTATGGGCTCTTTTGCTGGAAGCTTTGGTATGGGACATCACGCAATGCCGATGCCATTTGGTATGCCCACTTTCCCAGGACATTTTTCTGGTGGTTTTAATCGACCTGGTGCTCAACCAAGCATTGGCATGCACAACACATTCCAAGGGCAATTTTCGGGGCAATTTATAGGTGGTTTTATGCCTCAATTTGCGGGATTCTCGCAATTTGGTTTTGACATACCCCTGTATGATACAGTCCCCGTGTATGGAACCAAGCAAGAAGATATTCTCCAAAAACAATATGAAGGAAAAATCCGAGGATGGGTCTCGCCTCTGGCCTTAGATCTCGATGGAGACGGACTCGAGACAACGGGTATTCAAAAAACGTTTGATCTCAATGGAGACGGTCGCCTCGACCGTACTGCATGGGTCGGAAAACGAGAAGGCCTGCTCGCCTTTGATGCTGACGGTGACGGCAAAGTGGGCTCATCTGGACGAGAGCTGCTCGGTAACAACACCGATATCGACGGCAGTGGTAAACCAGGAGCCTTTGATAACGGCTATGAAGCGCTGAGAGCACTGGCTATCAAACATTTAGGAGAGGCTTCTGTTGCCGACGGTAAATTGGATGCCAGTGAAATCAAGGCCTTAGAAAACAAAGTCAAACTTCGTTTGATGATTGGGGATCAGATCAAAACACTTTCAGAGACCGGTGTGAGCGAACTGAGCCTAAATTATCAAAATGTGGATTCTAAAGACGTGCGGTTCTTTGACCGTCACGGAAATCAGCACCGACAAACCGCGGATTTTGTCATTAATGGCAACCGCAGACAGTCCACGGATGTTTGGTTTAAAGCTGATTTGGGCTAATTTTAACTTATCAGAAATCCTATCTAGCAGGGCCGTAAGGCCCTTTTTTATTGGCTTAATCAAGAATCATTAATAAAAGATTAAACACTGTATTTGTGGGCAATTCTGTCGTTTGGCTCGTGTTTATTTCTATAGATAGAGAGATGTTATTTTTTATCAATACAGCAATACTGGCGCAATATTGAGAGTGTGTGTCCAACAATAGAGAGAGGCTACGAGAGTAATGATGAATCCTTCGTTTGGGTACCGTCCTTTGGGTTATGGTATGAGCACATTTGCCCCACAAAATCCCTATGTGAACTCATTTGGTGGCCAATATGGCGGCCTGTATGGTGGGTTTAATTCCGGTATGGTGAGTTTTAATGGCTTTCAATCCAGTTATATGCCGAATTTGGGCTTAGGATTTGGTGCAGGTTTTGAAGGAGCTGGTTTTGGAGGAGTGAATCCACAAGAGGCCTTGATGAACCGATTGCTGGCTGCTTTGGCACAATTACAAGGTGGTGATAACCATAATCCGCAACCGCTGGTTACCCGTGATCCAAATATTGATGTGATCACGTCGTTAAAAGCTGAAGCGAATCATCTGTTGGATACGGCTGTGATGAATGATGAAGGGCTTCAGGCCTTGTTAAAAGCAAATCCAACACAACAATACTACCGGACTGTTAATCAAGCATATGGGTTTGATGTGGATGAGACCAAAGGTGCTAGTTTAATTCGCAATGGGGTATTTCAAGGGAAAGGTACCAGTGATATTAAGACCCGTGATCTTGTGGCCAAGGGGTTGCTCAAAAATGATTTCAATCGAGCTGATTTGTTTAGCGAATTTTCTGGACTCGTAAAAGACGCCAGTGTCAAAGCGTCGGTGAGCAGTCTGGATAATACGGTTGCTGATAATTCTACATGGCATGCGACACCCTACCACTGGGGTATGGCGCAACAATACTTAGACGAAGCTCGTAAAATCCGCTCTGCTATGTCTGATAAAGGCATTGGGGATTCTGCCTTGTCAGGTCTTGCCGATGAATTGTACCAACGGGCACAAGATCACTTTCAAATTGGTGTGACCACTGTATCACCGTTGGTGTTTGACTTAAAAGGTGATGGT
>CAZZIY010000039.1:0-12045 GCA_964654525.1 uncultured Vampirovibrionales bacterium
GAACCTTCTGGTGAAAGATAAGGTGAGCAAAAAGTGATGACTTTTCTTGTGAAACATTTTTGCTTGAAAACTGCAGCCAGTATCTCACTTGTTGCTTTTTCTGTTATGACCCTATCTCCAGAGTGGTTTCACTGTGCCAAGGCTCAAGAGGCAGTAGCCCAGGAAATCAAAATCTCTTCGGATGTTGTCAGTAAATTCAAGGAACTGAATACCGAAGAACAAGCCAAATATGCCCAACAGCTTTATTATGATGCGGGTATTAAAGTCGATCTGACTGGCAATGCTGTTGTCACCCAATTTGTTCCTGTCTCTGAAGGCACCTATCTTTTGAATACCGTCCAATTAAATGAGAAACAACAAGAAGTGTTTAAGCAGCTAAATGGTTACGAGGAACAACAGAAATTTATTCAACAATTGACTCAGGATTTCTCAGTTAAAGGCGTTGAAATTAAAGGAGACCTGGGCGCTGAAGTGACCCAAATTATCCCTGATGTCAAAGGGGGGGATGTCAAAGTAGATTTGGGCGGCGAAGTGACCCAGATTATTCCCAATCAGATTACTCCCATTGTTAGCGGGGGTGATGCTGGCATTGTGAAAAATCCTGTTATTGAACAAGATATTTCGCAGGTGATAGTGAACACGAACCCCGTGGTGATTAATAATGCAGAGACGCAAGTACAACCATCCGTGATAGTGAATACGAATCCGGTGGTGAGTAATAACGCGGAGACGCAAGCACAACCTTCCGTGATAGTGAACACGAACCCCGTGGTGATTAATGATGCGGAAACGCAAACACAACCATCTGTGATAGTGAATACGAATCCGGTGGTGATTAATAACGCAGAGACGCAAGCACAACCATCTGTGATAGTGAACACGAATCCGGTGGTGAGTAATAGCCCAGTGATCCCGAATACGGGGGGTGGGTCAGGGGGGACTTTAAATAGTACCGCTGCATCCAATTCAACGATTCCGTCATCCACTATCGTGAATTTTTCAGTTCAAGGCGGCTTGAATGCAACAGCAAACAGCAATACTGGAAACAGCTCAATTCCTTATGGGACACAACAGAGCAACGCCCATTCTTCTGAGACCAGAGAGAATAACCTTGTTGCCACTAACTCAACATCAACAGGTTTGGTAACGGATACTTCAGTCCTAAAACTGGGTCGATTGCTTGGTGTGGAAGGTGTTTCTGGCGCCACAATCACAGTGGGTGATTTTATTAACAGCGCAGTGAATACTAACGGAATAGTGAATATGACAGCAATGAGTAGAATGCAGCCGATCACCAATGTGTTGATGACACAAGACGCAACGCCAGAAAAATCTGTGCCTCAGGCCAATCTTAAAAATCCTTCTCTGCTGAATTCGCCAGAACCTGTTTCGGGACAAGGGCTTACTGCTACTTCTTCAAGTACGGTGAGCGATACCCAACTGATTGAAATTCAAGAACAATTAAAATAAGTGTCTTAAAAAATTACATAACAGAGGCCTTAACGAGAGTATTCTGGCTATTTAATGTTTACTGTCACTGTCTTAGTGCCGTGTTTTTGCCTTGTTTTTGCCTTGTTATCATTCGGTTTGATTTTCCTGAAAGACAGATTTGATGGGTTCTAAACCCGTTGTAACATTTTTTTTACAATAAACGGTGTTTCTTTTCAGTTTTTTGGCGATGTGTCCGATACCCTTGTATCAAAAGAGAGAATTTAGAAAATATCAGAGAGAGCTTCTAACAAGAAGAAGGGTTTTTGTTATGCGTCTGTCCTATGGAAAATTGATATCAGTCATGACGGGCGTATTGCTGTTGGCAGTTAGTTGCTCTTGCCAGCCCTCTGCTGAAGCCAGAGTGCAGAACTTTGGAAATGGAGATCTCGTCGATCTAAATCAAGGCAGAGTCATTAAGGCTGTTGATCAAAGACTTTCAGACAGAGTCTCTATTGTGAGACATATAAATTTCGATGATGATGGGGGAGGCTTTGTTAATCCCATAGACCCCGGTAATGGCGGAAATCCTGGAGGCGGAAATCCCGGAGGGGGTAATCCCGGTTCTGGTTCCAGTGGAGCTGGAAATGTTATCGGCAATACAGCTCAGACATCAATTATCAATTTTACGGTTCAGGGTGGACTAAATGCGGTGGGTGGTTCCAGTGGTACCTCATCACTTGGCTCAGGAGATGCTACCACCATTTCTTTTGCTCACCCAAAAAATAGCGATGGGCAAAATGATGATCGCTTGAGCAGCAATTTCTCACCCAAACAGTCTGGTGATTCTTTGGCTGGTGATTCTTTGGTCATCCAGTTAAGCAATGTCATTCGGGTTGCTGGTGTTTCGGACCAATCTTTAAGCGTTCAAGATTTTATCTCCAGTGCCGTTAATACAAATGGAATGGTCAATATGACGGTGGCCAATCAATTGCTTCCCGCAACCAATGTGTTAATGACTCAGGATAGTCTTCCTGATACTGCTGGCAGTCGTGTCCAGACTGATGCCCCGCTTAATAGTTCTCAAAACACATTGGACCCCATTCGCGGGCAAGGCTTCACGGTCACTGCTTTTGGACCGATTCACAGCAACGATTTAGAAGAGATTGAAAATCAGCTGAAGTAAATGAGATATTTTCCATAACCCCCCCCGTGTGAGAGCGAGATTAACGATATGACGACGAATATTGCTACCCGTATTTTAATGACCATAGCGGCTGCCGTTCTCCTGGCGGTCTTCATGTCTTTTCCTGTAAAAGCCTTTGCACAGGCTTCTAAAAAGCAAAATCTTCCACCCTCCATGCACACGTTGGTCAAAAAATTCCCCCAGATTAGGGATTTTGGTCCTGATTTAGCAGACCAGGCGATTCAAAATCGATCCGTACTGTCCTCTTCTCAAATGAAAAAAGAGGAAAGCCCAGCCCCCAATGAATTGAGTCTTCTGGCGCGTAGTAACGATGCCTCTCGAGAGGCAGACGATGTTGCTGGCACTCCTTGGTCGCAATCTTTCTTCCCAGGTTTGGCCGTCTCTGGCCAATGGACAAGTATTCCGGGTGTGCTAAAACACCTACCCGTCACAGTCTTGTATCAAAAAATGAAAACCTCATTGTCGAAAGTATCACCAGAAATATCGGTATCCTCAGTGTCGACTGTCTCTTTTAATGCTGCTTCTGCAATGTCTAATAACGACTGGGCAGCTTTTGCAGCATCCAAACAGAAGCAACAGCGCTGGTATTGGACAGATTTCTACCGGATACAGGTGGTCAAATAACCATTGTGATAATTCCCTAACAATCACCGCACAAGATCCCAGTTTTTTGTTTTTATATCTATAACACGACGGGATGTCACGGGGGTCTTAATCAGGTTTTTTGGGGGTCATTTTTTGGTGAGGGGACGACAACAACTCAAAATGGCAATGGCATGCTGTCTCAGTATGACGGGATTACTGATAAGCGTTCTTTTCTTTCACGGGATGTATCAGACCAGTGCCTCTGCCGGCCCGTCAGATAATGGTTCTGGGAGTGATACCATCCGAGTGGGCGTATTGGAAGATTGTCCGCCATACAATAGCTTTAGTCGTCAGAATCAGTTGATCGGGATGAATATCGATCTCATTCGTGAGATGGCCAGACGAGCGAATAAACAGGTGGTGCTAAAGCCAGTTTCTTACAACCGTCTGATGATGGGACTCTTGTACCACCAGTATGATGTGGTGGCTGCTCCTCAATCGGTCAATACTTACCGAAAGCATTGGGTTCATTATCTCAGCCCTTATTATCATTCAGCGGATGTGATTGTTATTCATCCACGGGTACTCTCTGGAGCCCGAAATGAGACACGCTCTTTAGAAGACGTGCGCCGTCAACGTCTCACCATCGGGGTATATAACGGGACGTCATACCCACAGTTTTTGAAAGAGCAAGGACTTGCCGCACAAACCAAGATCTATCCGACCCAACGGGAAATGATGCTCGCCTTTTTAAACGAAAAGGTTGACGTGATGCTAACAGACCGAGCGATTGCAGGGTACTATCAACGATCTGAGCATCTGCCGTTTCAGTTGGCTCCAGTGCCGGCTCGCCCGCATAAAATTATGGCTTTTTCCTTGCGAAAAGAAGACAAGGCACTCGCTGAGCTTTTGGAAGCCCAGCTTGATGCGATGCGTGTGGATGGAACGCTCCACAAAATTGAAGGAAAGTGGCTGAATCCCCATGTTCTGGGAGGTGCCGCCTAACATGAGTTTGGTTATTCGAGATCTTTGCTTGTCACTGGGCCTACCACCGGGAAAAAAGCAAATTTTGTCTCAGGTATCATTGGCTCTTGAACCTGGCAATATTTTAGCGTTACTTGGGCCCTCTGGTTCTGGGAAAACAACCCTTCTACACTGTCTGCTGCAGTTAAAAACCCCAGATTCAGGAATGGTTGTCTGGAATGGGCAAAAAATAGATGCTAAAACGCCGCTACCGCCGACCGTTTTAGGTGGTGTGCTTCAGGAAAATGCCTTGTTTCCCCATATGAATGTCTTGGATAATTTGGTACTGGCACCCAAAGTGGTGCTCAAAAAACCAGATGTAACGGCAAAGCAGGAAGCCATGGCGCTTTTAGATGCCTTTGGACTGGCAGATAGAGTATTTAGCTATCCGCATCAACTCTCTGGCGGAGAGCGTCAACGGGTGGCCATTGCCCGTGCATTGATGATGGGACCCGAGTTGTTGATTTTAGACGAACCCACCACGGGGCTAAATGATGCCTGGGTGGAAACCTTGGCTGAAATGCTCCGAAACCTGGCGGCTCATGGTATGACGGTGGTGTTGAGTACGCACCATCAGGCATTTGCAGAACGGGTTTCTGACAAAACCTATGAACTGGGCAGCGTCACACAGAGAACACGCTCTGGTAAAACACCTCGGCTTCGTGTGATTTCGATGGATAAACAAGGAATGGATCAGGCATGCCCACCGAGCCCTTCAGTATCTTAAGCGCCATGCTCAGTGGACTGGCGATGACCGTATCGCTGATGTGTTTGAGCGCACTTTTGGCATTTTCGGGTGGACTGCTGATTGCACTGTTAAGAACGGGCTGGCTGGACTCTGCTAATAAGCATGTCAACCGAATTTTTCGGATAGTTTCCAGTGCTTGGATTGAGGTATTTCGCAATATACCCCTGCTATGTTTGGTTCTGTTTTTTTACTACGGCCTTAAATTGCCTGGGTATTTATCGGCCGTTCTGGCCTTGTCTGGCTTTACGTCGGCTTATGTGGCAGAAACATTTCGTTCTGGTTTTGCTACTGTTCCTGATGAAGAATTGCAAGGGGCCCGTCTGATGGGACTCAATCGATTGCAGCAAATCCGATGGGTTCTTTTGCCTCGGGCCTTAGAAAGTATTGCCGTGGCATTGGGGAATCAACTGATGAACCTGACCAAAAATACGGCCATCGCCTATTTTGTGGCGGTGGGGGATGTCACCTCTACCTTTGAACAACTCACCACACAGACTTATGACTTTATTCCGTATCTTGCGTTTGCTTTGGTCAGCTACGGGCTGTTATGCCTTGGGGTGAATCATCTGTCTAAACTGTTGGAAAATTATTTACTTCGCCGTTATACGGCAGTGGACATTGTCGCTGTGGAGGCTGGATAAGGATGTTTTTATGGCAAGAGTTACAGCCCGCAGACTGGCAGTTGTTACTGCAAGGGTTTGCCGCCACATTGGAAGTCACCTTTTGGACGTTGTGCATTAGCTTACCGTTAGGAGCTGTATTGGGCTGTGTCCGCTTTTTAGATATTCCGTATTTGGCAAAACCCGTGGGAATTTTATTGGATAGTGTTCGGGCAATTCCGCTCGTACTGTTTATGGTGATTGCTTTTTTGATTTTGCCCTTTGCTCCCAAGTTTTTGGCCGTTGCGGCCTTGTGTATTTATACCGTGGGGAGTTTGGCTGATATTGTCCGCGGTGGGTTGCTTTCTGTCAGTGTATCGCAATTCCAAGCTGCACAAATTCTGGGTTTAACAACCATCCACCAAATGCGTTACATTGCCTTCCCACAGGCATTTCGGCGGATGTTGCCGTCTATCGTCAATCAGGTGAGCGTGGTGATTAAAGATACCACGCTGGTTTCACTGGGTGTGATGGAGTTAACTAAAGCGGTGAATATTCTCAACATGCGGCATTTGGACTTATCGGCATCGTGCATGATTTTGGTTGCCGGGACATACTTCTTGCTCTGCTTTGGCTTTTCTCGCCTGGGGCTTTGGCTAGAGGCCAAATTGGCTGTATCGAAACACTAGCAAAAAGAAAAACCCCCTCTCGAGTAGCACTCTCTAGAGGGGGTTTAAGATTGTTTTAACCTAACTAGCTGTTGGGGATATCCCGGCGCAGTTGGTCAATTTTGTTACGGAAGCCAATTAAATCTGCTGGGTAGCCCCGTTCGGCGGAAATTTTGGCTCTGAGATCTGCAGCCAGACCGTAGGAGGTTTTTCCGGCGGTGAAGCTGGTGCTCAATGAATCGAGATCTTGTCTGGATAAACCGTGCCAGGCTGCGTTACCCGGGTCGATTGAGGCAAACATCAGTTCTCGGTTGTTGTTGGCGATGCTGTTGAGTGCAACCGCTTGAGCACTATAGGTTCGGGCAGCAGCACGGATTTCAGACTCGTCCAAGACGCCGTTGTGATCGGTATCCAAGGTCGTAAAGTTATCTTTCAATGTTTTGGTGGCAATCCGGCTTTGGTTAGAATTCACCACGGCATCGTTTTCTGAACGGGTTCTGCCTAAACGATCCAGGTTGGCTTGTAAGGATTCGGTGAGGGTTTGCCCGTCGTTTGCAGCAGAAGCGCGGAGATTGTCGATGTCTCCAGTGGAGATACCAAACCAGGCAAGATCGGTACCATCACTTTTGGAGAAGATGGCTGAATTCTGGTTGCCAAGCAAGGTATTTAAGGCTTGCTTACCGTCAGCATCCAGGCTGTTATTGTTGCGGGCTGCGATTAATTCAGAACGGTCTAAGACACCGTCATTGTTTTTATCTAGGGTGGCAAAACTATTTTTTAGTTGACCCAAGCCTTTGGCATCTTTGGCTGCCTGAGGATTGTTGGTGGGGGCAATGGGATCGCATCCGATTTGTTGGTTTTGCAGCAACTGCAACAAGAGCTGAATAATATCTTGTCCGCCGAAGCCACCGAATCCGCCAAATTGGGGCATGCCATAAGGAGATTGCTGAGGGCCACCGTAGAAATAGGGGGGCAGCGGAGTCCACTGGGGTTGGTTGGGGTACTGTAGGTTGGGCGTGCCCCAAGGATTCCAGTTGTTGCTGTTACCGCCCCAATTATTGCCGCCATTGGACCACGGCATATTGGTTTGGAACTGCATGTTGTAGCTTGATAAAGGGGAGATGCTCATCTGTGCTTTTCTCTCTTTCTATTGCGCGGGAGTGAGGCTTGAGTATTGGACACGTCAATTGAGGAAGCTTAATTTTGATAGTGGAAGAAATAGGAAACAGGATTCAAATTGGATATATCAAAATAAAAACAATCTTAAGAATAAAATTGCCTCAATTCAAAAAATTTCTCAAAAAGAAACCCCACTGAGTGAATCCGAGGCTCAATGGGGATTACGGAAGATGCAATAGCCTTTCGGCATCTTGCGTTGCGCGGTTGAGAGTAACCAGTTTAGTCGTCTAAATACTCATGCGTACTGTGATGATGCCCATTGGCTCTGTGTTCGCGAGCATGGAGGATCTGAGGTTCTGAGACGACCTGAGGTGTCGTGACAGCGTCTGTTTGAGTGGGTTGAGCATGGAGGATCTGAGGTTCTGAGACGACCTGAGGTGTCGTGACAGCGTCTGTTTGAGTGGGTTGAGCATGGAGGATCTGAGGTTCAGCGACAGTTGAGTTAATCACCGGAGTGTTTACCGGAGCCGTCACCAAAGGGGTTGGGGGCGCATAACAGATGGGTGTTTCTGGCACAGGAAGTGGCTGTGGTTGCTCACCTCGAGGTAAGAACGACATCATCTGTTGCATGAGTGTTTGCATCACGGATTGCATCATGGACTGGAACATGGACTGGAGCATGGACTGTATAAACGACGGCATGCAGGCTTGCAACCAGCTTCCCCAGTTCATTGCCTGAGGTTGCGCCTGAAATGGTTGCTGATACGTGGCCTGATAAGCAGGTTGATACGGTGCTTGGCCAAAATACACTGGCATTTGGTTATAGCCATAACTGGGTGTCTGCGCAAAGGAAACAGGGTACCCAGTGCCATTTCCCCAAGTAAGTGCTTGAGGAAAGGATTGAGTGGCCTGTGGCATATAAATTTGTTGTGTCTGGGGATATTGAGATGGATATGCTTGCTGTGAGTATGGAATAGACATCGGATAGGGGCTTGCAGAATATATCATAGGTTTTTTGCTCTTTCTCTATTGGGCAATTTACCCGGCAATCGAGCGTGCTTAGCCTACCCATTGCTAGATAAAGACAATGAGATAGCCATTCACACAGTATTGAATGTGAAGTGAGTCTCTGCCAGGGGAATTGCAGATGCTACGAGTGAATCAAGGAAATATTCCTGAGCAACAAAATTGCCCGTGTTTTTTCGACAATAGCTATTTCTCGCTATTGAGAAAGACGCACATAATCAATTAGACACACACAATCATTGAAGACACAGAAATTTAGGATATCTATATAAAAACAATCATGTGCGTATTGATGATAGTGTTGTTACAGCTCGTTTACATTTTTGTTATATTTTCTCTTGGATACGGGCTTTAGCCGTCTCGAATATAGCGTCAAACATTGGCTCTGTCAGTCGTCCGGTAAAGGTGTTCTGTTGGCTTGGGTGATAAGAACCAATGAGAAGAACCCCCGAAGGCATTGCGACAAGCGCTCCGTGACCAAAAGTTGGTTTCTTCCCACTAGGGGAGTCCAGTTTGAGGGCAGCGTCAAAAGCGATTTTACCCAAGGCGATTATGACCTTTAGGGGGCCAGCAGGTGGCCGTAAGAGGGCCCATTCGGCCAGTAAATAATTCTGGCAACTATAAACTTCAGTTGGTAGCGGTTTATTGTCAGGCGGGGCACACCGGCAGACAGCAGATATGTATGTTTGAAAGAGGCTTAGCCCATCATCACGATGGGTACTATTAGGCTGATTGGCAAACCCAGCTTTGTAAAGGGCGCGGTATAACCAATCACCACTTCGATCTCCCGTAAACATACGCCCTGTTCGGTTGGCCCCGTGAGCAGCAGGCGCCAGGCCCACGATCATTATTTGGGGACTGTTGTAATCTCCAAAACCGGGGACAGCTTTCCCCCAGTAGGTCTCTTCTGCATAGCGCTTTACTTTTTCAGAGGCTATCTGCTCTCTCCAGGCAACCAGTCGGGGACAGCGCCTGCAAGCAATTACCTCGTGGTTAATCTCTTCAAGACAATGGGGTGTGTTTTTTTTAGACATTAAATAGGTCTTACCTCTCAGCAGTCAAAATTTGGACATCTCTTAGCTGTGTAAACTGGCTTTTGGCATGATGGAGGTAGCGAACGACTGCGGGTTGGGCATCTTTGGCTTTGAGATTATGAACAAAACGAGCAACCACCCAATTTTTAAGAGAGTCAGGCACCCACTGGAAAGCCCGGCGGAATGCTGTATTCCTGTAAGGCCAGGGGAAATAGGGTGCCCAATCGATTGCTGCTTTCTGCACATCTGGGTTTTGTGTGGCCAGAGCAGCGAGATAGGCTCTGGGGATAATAGCTTTCGGTCGCAAATGGTTAATGCTTCTAGCAGCAACAGCCTGAACGTTTGGATCGTTGCTTTGCATCGCTAACTGAAAGGCCTCAATACTAAAGAACTTGGCAACACTGTCTGAGAAATTACTGATATTTCCTGCAGCTTGAATCTTTGCTTGGCTGTAGGGTGAAGCCATTGCTGCTTTGTAAGCTTTGGGGATATCCTCTTGTGGGAGCTGGCTAATACAATAGGCAGTGTTAGTCTGGGTTTGCTCATCTGGAAAGTTGATTAAACGCATAAAACTCTCTGTGCGACTGGACGGTGGCAAAGAGTCTAGGCATTGAGGGAGTTGTGCGATGATTTTGCTTACTCCTGTAGAGATGACTGACTCAAACGCTGGCATTCTATCTGCTTCGGGTAAGTTTTTGATATGTCGAGCGGCTGCCGCTTGAACTTCTGGGATGCCTGTTGCTAAGGCTTGCTTAAAAGCCTCGAAACGCTTTTTCTCTGGAAGTGCATCGAGATGAGACGCTGCATCGATCTGGTTCTCTGGATGGTCTGACCGTAAGAGTAATTCATAGGCTTCAGCCAGATCGGTTTTTCCTAAGTTGGTAAACCATCGAGCTGCGCTTAGTTGAACACTGGGATTGGGGTGTGCTAATACCGTTTTGAAACAGTCCAGCTTGGCGTCTGAGGGTAACCTATAGAAATCAATAACAGCCTTTTGCTGAACAGAGGGATAAGGAGACTTAAGGGCCTGTTTATAGGCAGCCACTTTAACTTCTGTTGAAACCTTGTCTGGAAAACATGCAATGGTTTTTACGGCAGCGATTTGGACAGGCTCGTGGGGTGAAGTGATAGCCCGTTCATAGGCTGTTTTAATCTTATCTGGGCTGAGACTGTTTAGATTACTGACCACAGCAGCTTCTAGTTCGATACTGTTTTGGGCACGCGCGAGTGCCAGTCCCTCTTCATAGCATTTGTTGATGGTTGAGGGGTAAGGCAAATGGGGTATCATTCTTGCCGCAGCAATCTGGACAGCAGTATCTTGAGTAGACATAGCCAGTTGATATAGCCTGTATCGACTCTCTAAGCTTACTAATTGTAGCTGGGAGGCCATTAGTGCCTTTAGATTTGGCTCAGGATGAGTTTTTCCTGGCGAAAGTTGCATAATCCATTTGAAGGCCTCCTCTCTCTCGGGCATACTCAGCCAGATTATTTTTGCAATTGCCTGTTCGCGAATCTCAGGATAGGGGGAACTCGCTGCTTTTTGGAACCCATCTAAGGTTGAGAATTTAGGACATTGTGTCCCTGGAAGGATCGGTTTAAGCTCACCGTAGTCTATACGGATACCATTGATACGGTTGTGTCCGTCATCCGAAGGATTCACTCTTATGCCAGAGGCTTTGGGGGGTTCAAAAGACGGACCATTTCGTTTTTTGGATGAACTATTTGGCGAAATATATTCATACAGTGCCCAACCAGAGTTTGGATTGGCACAGTGAAATTTGGATAAATCTTTATAAATACCCGGTTTGGCCAAAAACAAACCAGCAGAAGTTTCCGCAAAAGCGCCATGGCTTTCATGAAACTCGTTGACATCGTGGTAAACCTTAAAGGCAAAGGTGGATTCATGGGGAAGCTCAGTGTTAAATTGATGCGCTGGAATCGTAATGCTATAGACAGCACCGTATTCTCCTTCGCCAAGGAGTTTAATTGTTGCCAGTGGAAGCCCAGGCGATAATTCTGCGGTCAGGTTGATTGTCCTCAGGTTGCGCAGCGGTCTGAGAAAGTTTGCCAGTTCATCCAGAGACTTGAGAACCTCTTGCGGGGAGGCCTTTTGTCTATCCGGCAGCATTGCAGCAGGAAGCCGCCCAACCACAGGCGTATGCGAAGCAGCAATTAGTTTTTGAAACGTGTCAGGAGCGAACCAATGCCTGCCTGGGATACTGCGTGTGAGTCCAGTAAAGCGTGGTGACGGGGCCAGGAGTTGAGGGGGGCGTGCTTGCAAGCAGGTAGCTCCAGAAGAAAGGGCGATGTGAGGAAGTAAAGGACATTAGAAAGCGATCAGTCATCGGAGTTTGCCATATAAAACCCCCTGGATCCTTTTTTGTGTCATCGTTTGCGGTTGCATTTTGTGCCTTGTTTTGATTTTAGTTATAATCTCTATCATCTTGATGCGGAGGTAGCTCAATTGGTAGAGCTTCTGCCTTCCAAGCAGAAGGTTGCGGGTTCGAGCCCCGTCCCCCGCTAACTCTTTAAAAAGTATAGTAAGAAAAATGTCCCCAAAACCCCAAAGGTGACCCCAAACGCTATTAGTGTTATCCTGATGGCATGG
>CAZZIY010000040.1:0-10149 GCA_964654525.1 uncultured Vampirovibrionales bacterium
TATTACGCTTGCAGCAGTGAATCAATCGTTTGCCTTAATGGCAGCTACCACCACATTGCCTGATAGCACCGCATTATCTAAATTTGCAAGCCTTCGTGCCCCTGGCCAAAAGATAACCCCTTTTTTATCCACCAAAGTGAACTCCAAAGAATCTGTCTCCATAAGCCCCTTTGGCTGACAAGACAAACACCCATCGTACACAGCTCTTACAGTCTGGATATACTGCGCTGGATTACCAATATCACTCCAAAAACCTGTAACTGCCTGACCTAGAAAATAAATCTCAGGGTTATTTAAAGCTTGTTCTAAGACCAGGGGAAATATGTCTAGAGCAAAATCAAGCAATATGGGAAAATCAGCTGATTTTTCTTTCTTTTTCTTGTATGCCTGTTGAAACCAGTCGAATGTTTGGGGTGAAAAAACATAAAAACCGGTGTTTGCCAGACGATGAGATCCAGCATGTTCCAGACTAGGCTTTTCCATAAAGCCTGTAATCCTTCCAGAAACACTATCAAGACTGCTTTGATCTGTAGTGACGATACCAAATTTATTCACATCCTCATCTGAGACCATCTGACACCCAATGGAGACCGAAGCGCCGGATGCTTGATGGGCATTGAGCAATTGAGAAAAATCGGCGTTGGTAACGGCATCACCCTGAACCACCAAGATTGGCTGTGTTAAATCCAACCAATTTTTCTCGGGCCAATTTCTCTTGGAGTGGTTAATCGCATTGTGCAAAGCGCCTGCAGTCCCTGAGGGAGCCGGCTCATCAATGTAGATAATCTCCGCTCCCCGGACACTATTGAGACCTGCCTTTAAAGAGGCTGGTTTATAAAAGGTGTTAATCAAAATTTTGCTGATACCGTGCTTAACCAACTGATCTGCAATGGCCTTGATCACACTGATATCGTCATATAACGGTACAGCTGGTTTAGAAAACCCTGTTCTATCGCCTGATATTGGCTCAAATCGTGTTGCAAGCCCTGCCCCCAGAATCATTGCCTGACGGGTAACATCTTGCTTAGTCGCTGTCATCTGACGACTATCCTGGTGTATAGACTGGGCATTTTTTAATGGCTTTAAAGCAGATCCTTCATACTCCAGAGATACTTCTTTCAGCTGTATTTTACTCCCTGGCAAGGCAAAGTAATTGGCACCACTGGGAGAGGATATCACCATTGCTTCCCCGCCCTTTCCTCGGAACCACTCCACTTGGCATCGAGTCTCTCTTTGAATACTTAAGCTAAAAGAGCCTGTATTGGTTGATTCCCTCTCTGTCTGGTATGTCAAATAATACTGATTACGGGCTAACGAAACACGAACCAAAGACAGATCCTCTTCAGGACCGGAATATAAGAACTGTTCGGGTCTCTTGGTTGAGAGTTCCAATGAAGTCACCCCAATGTATTCACCATGGTTTAATTTTATGAATGGTTTAATTTTATGAATTTGTATGATTTTAACCCGAATGTTTGTGACGATATATCAATCCCAATGGCTACCAGTGCCACTGGTCTATCGAAGTTGATGGTGCTGGTGATTCAGGTGCCACTGGGGCATCAGGCGCTAGAGCAGAATCAGGCAATAATTTTTTCGTCGAACCGGTGATCGGGACCTGGATTCGAGGAGTTTCATTGCCAGAATGGTCTTTATCAACAAAAATCAGAGCTGGCTTTGCCGAATTAGTGATTCCAGGCAAACGAACATGAACATTTTCCTGAATAATTTCAACTGCTGGTGGCTGTTTGGGCGGTAGCCCTGTTACTGGATTCAGTCTGTTGAGTTGCATCAACTGTATTTCTCTGTTCAGCAACAGCCCAGGATCAGCCTGCACAGGAAACCGAGAATTACTCTGAAAACTTTGCGCCCAGACAGGTGTTGAAGCAACTATGATGAAGTAAAGCCAAGCGAGGCTGTAGAAAATGCGGTTTAAAGCACCCAAAATACTGACCTCATCATAACTTCATGACAATCATTAATTGTGATTGCAAGGGCCTGTTATTACAAGGGCCATTGATGGAATTAATTCATACCCTAAAAGACTAACCTCGTAAAACATTACTAGAGTGCGATAACTGAAACACACATTAGCCCCTTAGAGAAAACAAACTATAGAGCCATGCTTTCCTTGAGAGTTTTCTGTCAAGTTTTTCTGGCCCAGTTTTTCTTGCTTTACTCAAAAGCGACGGCTTTATTGGATTGAGGTAAAATAGCTTTGTTCAGTGGTAGTATCATTTCCCTGGTTTTAAAACAGAATTTTAATACGGATTGAGATTGTTCTTTATATCTCAAAAAATTAAATCAATTGGCCGATTTGGATTTGCCTGTCCACTGTCACACTAGAAACAAGTAGCGTCCTATATTTCGTTGCTATGGACACGGTTATTACACACACCCCTGTGATGCTTTGCCGCACCACAGGCGCTTATTTCAAATGAAATCACTCTCTATTGCGACAATTAAACATTTTGGCTTGTGGCATGGTGTTATGTCACAGGCCACCGCCTTGATTATATTCTTTTTTACGGCTATGTGCTTCTCAGCTCCTGGATTTACCACACCACCTTTACCTCAAGATGCTCTACCAGGGGTAATCAACGGAAACAATAGCAAGCCCTGGGCTATTCCCAATCGTGAAAAAGAAAACGACCCCAACCCAAACAACCGGGTACCACAAGTACTGCCTTCTGAGCCACAATCGCCCGTCATTATCGATAAGCAAGAAAAGCCTGATTTCAGTGAGGAACAGCTACGTATTCCCATCAAAAATATCAAGCTAGAAGGAGCAACCCTACTTCCAATTAAGCACATAGCCCCCATTTTGAAGCGCTTCGAGGGAGACAACGACCTGAGCTTTGCCGAAATGCAGAAACTCGCCGATGAGCTCACTCAGGTATACATTCGTGCTGGCTACCTCAATTCCCGGATTTACCTGCCTCCCCAAGATTTTCAGAACGGAGTCCTAGTTTTACGCGCTGTAGAGGTCACTGTCCAATCGATCACATTGGAAAACAACAAATGGTTTTTGCCCAAAGCCGTGTTGCCACAAATTGGCTTAAAAGCAGGCGATATTTTCAACGTAAAACCCTTAGAATCTGGCGTCCGCTTTGTCAACGACAATCCCGATCTCCGCCTTACTGCCATGTTAGAAAAAGGCGATCAACCAGGTACCACTAAGGTTATCCTGAAGCCGCAGGCTCATTTCCCGGTTCATCCAACACTTTTTTGGGATAACCTTGGAAGAGACAGTATTGGGCGCTCTCGTTTTGGTATTTCTACTGTAGATAATAACTTTTTGGGCTTTGGAGACACCAACACCAACAGCGTCAACTTTACGGATACAAGTACAGGGGTCATCGATCAATACCGTTTACCCATTGGACACTGGGGAACACAGCTTGGCTTTGACTATTCTTACAGCCATTTAAAGGTTCGAGGGGCTTTAAAAGACCTACACATTCAATCGACTAGCCATATTTTCTCTCCCTCGATCACACAACCCCTTATTAAAACTGAACGGACAGGACTCACACTAAATTTGGCCTTTGATTTTAAGAATTTAAAAACCTACGTTTTAGAACAACCTTTTTATCGTGACCGCCTCAGGGTTCTCAGATCAGGATTTCAGGGATATCACTATGATTGGCACGGACGTACACTTTTCGATCAAGAATTTGCCGTGGGTTTACCTCTCTTCAACGGAACTGTCGGAAATTCCTCTTTGGCGAGTAAAGCCGGATCTGGCACGAAGTTTTTCCGGGCTTCAGGCAGTGTCACACGGATTCAACAACTCCCCAAAGAAGCTGTCGGCCTTCTTCGGGTTCGCTATCAACTCTCACCCAACCGCCTCATTGGCGCAGAACAAACCCAAAGTGGGGGTGCCTTCTCTGTTCGAGGATATTTTGAAGGGCAATACTTGGGGGATAACGGGTACTCACTCTCCAACGAGTATTATTTTCCGAGCTATCTCATCCCCAGAAAATGGCGATTGCCCGGAATGACAGAGCCCTTACGGAGTGCTGTCAGATGGGTTGGCTTTACCGACTTTGGCCATGTGTTTACCAATCACGTAAACTCCAGTGAGGCCAGAAACAAAACCCTGCTTAGTGCGGGCTTCGGGGTAAGGCTCAGCTTGACGCAAAGGGTAGTATTGCGCCTGGATGCAGGTTTTCCATTATTAAAACCAGGAAACCTGGAAAGCAGACCTCGACTCCATTTTGCGCTTCAGAGCACTCTGTTTTAAATTCGAAATGAAAGGAATAAATGTAATTAAGAAAATGATACAAATGAACTAAACTTTCCCATAATTTGACCGAAGAAAGTAAGAAGAATCTCTAGAGCAATTGCATCCAATGTTCAGACAACCTAGGTGACGCGTGTTAAAACGATATAGACAATTCTCACACCCAAAGAGAGTGGCTTTAAGCTTATCAACACTCTCAACGATACTCAGCCTAGCGGCTGTTATTGCCTCCTGCGGCTACAACACCAGTGCACTGGCAGACGATTTACCCACGGGGTATCAAGTAGGCTCTGGCTCTGCCACATTTACCCAAACGGGCAACGCGTTAAATATCAACGCCAGCAACAATGCCATCATCAACTACCAATCCTTCAATATTGGTGCCAATAACCAGGTCAATATATATTCTGCACTCAGTCTTCACAGGGTGATTGGTAACGATCCCTCTCAGATTTTCGGTCAGCTGAACTCCACGGGCAAAGTGTTTTTGGTCAACCCCAATGGCATCTTCTTTGGGCAAGGGGCTCAAGTGAATGTGCAAGGGTTGACTGCCAGCACACTCAATATCCGCGATGATGATTTTCTGGCCGGAAGGTTTCAATTCCAACGCGCCGCTGGACAAGCCCCAGGAGCCATCATCAACCAAGGGGATATTCAAGGCAGCGAATCGGCCACATTGTTGGGTGGTGCTGTCGATAACAGTGGAAGCATCCGTGCTCCTCAAATCAATCTGGCTGTTGGCGACAAAATCACCTACCGTGTCTCACCGGGAGTAGGTATCAATGTGACCGTGGATGAAGCCTTACAGCAAAAAGTGAGCAGTGCTTCACAAGCGATTAATAACTCGGGGACGCTACAGGGGCAAAACATCGATATTCGGGCAAAACTAGCCCAATCTTTCTACGAAACCACCGTCAACAATAGTGGCATCATTGAAGCCACTGGTTTAGCCAGAAATGAATCCGGGCAAGTGGTTGCTGTTGGCCAAAGCGATGACGATATGGCCAGCTTAGTGAATACTGGTACTATTAAGGCCCAAGGGCAATCCAATGGGGCACTCGCTGGCAGTATTCATTTAGAAGCCGATAAACTCTTTCACCGCGGCACCATTTTGGCCAATGACACCTGGCAGGGTCTGGGTGGTGCAGTTTCTCTTCTGGGAACGGAAGTTTATTTACTAGATCATTCCCTGGTGGATGCCTCTGGTTTCAGTGGGGGAGGGAAACTCTATATTGGGGGTGATTATCACGGGGATAACCCCTTATACCGCAATGCCCAATACACCAAACTGGGCATTGATGCCACGGTTAGAGCCGATGCCCTGAATAGAGGCGATGGCGGCCGTATTATTTTATGGTCAGATATTGGCACCGAAGTGTTTGGCAGAGCCTCTGTACAAGGGATAGACCGAGGTGGCTTTATTGAAACTTCAGGCAAACAGTTTTTAAACGTTCAGGCAGCTCCAGAGATTGGGGCTCTTTCTGGTGTTGGGGGAACATGGTTACTAGACCCTAACAACCTCACCATCACCACCGGTGTCACCCAAACCAATATCAACGGGGCCTCTCCGTTTGTTACTACTAATGATACTTCGTCTTTGGGTGTGAGTCTTATTAACACTGCGTTATTAAGTGGTAACGTGACCATCTCAACCGGCACAGGCGGTACTAACACACAAAGCGGGGATATCACCTGGAGTACTGCATTAAGTTACACTGGCGCTTCTGCTCGAACACTGACCGTCAACGCTCACAGAAACATTGCCCTCAACGCTGGTATATCAACAACAGGTAGTGCGTTAAGCCTGGTTTTCAATGCCAATACAGGGGGCGGGGGTGGCACCTTCATCTCCAATGGTTCTGGAACAATCGCTACCAGCGGCGGCTCACTCAGTATCAATGCTGATGCCATTACTCTGGGTGCTGCTGTAACCGCAACCAATGCCAATGTTAACCTTAATGCAACGGGTTCCACCATCACAGCGACTTCAGCAGGGATTACTACCGGAACAGGTTTATTGTCAGTAACTGCACCAACCAGTGCCACTTTTTCTACCACAACAGCAGGCGCCTCTTATAATTTTGGAACTATTAACACCCCTTCTTTAAGTGCCACAACCAATGCTGCTTCCACCGGTATCACACTCAACAATGGATTTAACGGGACAACACTCCTCTTAAGCGCCCAGGGAACCTCATCCAACGTCCTCAGCAGTGCAGATATCACAACAACTGGTTCCACCACGCTTTATTCAAGACAGGCCAGTACCACGACCGGGACTATCACCGTTAACGGCAATGTTTCGGCCAACGGAATCGATATTCGCTCTGGGGCCAACAATGTCTCCATTACCGGTAATGTAACAGATACCAGCACCTCGGGGACCAGCTTTCTGACCGCCGGCTCCAATACATTTTCGACGGCCACCAACTTGACTGTAGGAGGAACGCTCTCTATCGCTGGTGGCGCCACCAAAAGCCTGAGCGTGTATGACAGTGATGGGAGTATTTTCTCACAAGCAATGTTTACAGACGGCTCTGCTCGGGCCTTGGATACTCTTGACCTAAGACGCGGTGATGCAAATGGTCAATTAAATCTGGGAACATTCACGGGGCTTTCTTCTCCTACCAATAATTTAACGCTCATCACTCTCGGGACAGCAGGGCATATAACGCTTGGTAGCTCTTTTTCAGGAAACAATATTACACTCAACGCTCAAAATACGACCACTGCAGGTAATATCACTGTTAACGGGAATGTGACCAGTGCTGGTGTGATGGATATTCGATCCTTTATTGGCAACGTCAGTATTACTGGAAATGTTAATAATACCGGAACCACGGGGACGAACTTCCTGGCTGCGGGCTCTAGCACACAAGCTGCGACGAGGACCATCACCCTGGGCGGCACTCTCAATATTGCTGCGGGTGCTACAAAATCCATCAGCATTTTTGACGGCAGTGGCAGCATTTTCTCAAAAGCCTATTTTACTGATGGGGGTTTACGCAGCTTTAACACGTTAGATTTACGCCGGGCAGATGCCAGTGGACAGTTTGATCTCACTACGCTAAATGGAGTCACAGTTCCAACCACAATTTTAACTCTGATTACTACAGGCACAGCAGGACATATTACATTACCCACTTCTTTTTCTGGAAGCAACATTACTCTTAATGCGCAAAATACGACTACCGCTGGCAACATTACAGTCAATGGAAATATCACAAGTTCTGGTGTTATGGATATTCGATCCTATGTCGGTAATGTCACCATAAACGGTAATGTGAGTAATACCAGTACAACAGGAACTAACTATCTAGCCGCGGGGTCTTCTACATTCACAAGTGCACGAAATTTAAGTGTCTCTGGAACCCTGAATATCACCGGTGGTGCGGCAAAAACACTGTTTATCTATGACGGTGATGGGGACATCTTCTCAAAACCGCTGTTTACCGATGGAACCGCCCGTGCGTCGAATACCCTGGATTTTCGCCGGGGAGATAACAATGGCGTATTTAACTTTCCGCTACTGACAGGATTTGCCACTCCTTCAGCCAGTTTAACGCTCGTCACTGCGGGAACAAACGGTAACATCACCACCAACGGATTTACAGGCACTAACCTGACTTTGCAAACCAATGCGGCCGGCGGATCTGTCACTGTTAATGGAAATGTCTCAACTACTACGGCACTCACCCTGTCCTCTTTCGACAGTAATGTCACAGTGAACGGAAATGTGAGTAATACCTCTACTACAAGCGCCACTACCCTTTCTGCAGGAGCCACCAATTTCAGTGCCGCCAGCAATCTCACCATCACGGGATCTTTAGCTATCACCAATGGATCGGGTAAAAATATTACGATTATGGACGGTGACGGGGATATTTTCAGCAACAGCTTCTTTAATAATGCGCTAACAGCTGGCACAGTGACATACAGAACCAGAGGCAATATTGATTTTGGATCTTTGGCATCTCCTCGCTCTATTGCAGTCAGTACATTCTCTGCAGAAACAGGTGGTAATGTCTATATCAGTGACACCTCTGGCACACTAGCCCTTCAAACAGTGGGCACTGGTGTTGGTGGTACGTATTATGCCCGTTCAGTGGGCAATATAACCACACCCAACACCTCAACCGCTGGAATAATTGACTGGGCTTCTACTGCGGGGAACGGTACTATCGTTATTTCTCAAAACGTGATAGGCACCAATGGGATTACTTTGGCCACACAAGGAACGGGCAGCTTAACAATTAATGCGTCTCGGTCAATAACCACTACCAACAGCGCTATTAACCTGACGCCATATTCTTTCTCTCTGGCTGGTTCGATCAATGCGGGCTCTGGAACCGTCACCATTCGACCCAATACAGATAGGGTGTTTAATTTTGGTGTCGCCTCGCACAATGCTGCCAATTTTGATATCACCACAGCAGAACAAGCTTTAATCACCGCAGGGACCCTCAGCTTAGGAAATATCTCTCATACCTTAGGTATCAACCAGATCAATAGCCAGAATGTTTCAGGCACAGGGGCAGGACGTTACAACTTAGTCTTTAATAACGCAGGTGCTTATTCTAGTTCAGGTACAACCCTTACCTTAGGCACCCGTTCTCTCACCGTGAACGCCGCGGGTGGACTGACCAGTGGTACTGTTACTGGAACCACGGGGGGGTCTTCCATCAGCTATTCGACTGGTGGGAATTTAACCCTTTCCAACGCGCTTACGGCTGACGCGATTAGTCTGACCACCACGGGAACCAGCAATACATTGGCATTAAACAGCGCCATCACTGGAAACAACTCATTGGCTCTAAGTGTTGCAGGTAGCAGCGGTATAACTCAAAGTAACGCCTTCACCACCACAGCGCTCAGCATTACGGGCGGGACAGGCACGATCAACTTAAACAATACCGCCAACAGTGCCAGCAATTTAACACTGACAGCCGGTAGTGGTTCAACCACCTATCGTAACGCGGGCTCACTCACCTTAAATGCGCTCACACAAACAGGGGGCAGCATCGATATTGCCACACAAGCTGGCAACATTATTCTTGCTTCGCCTGTGTCAGCAGCCAATGTCACGATTGCGGCCTTTAATAACCTGACCTTAAACGCAGGCAGCTCTGTTACCGCAACTGGAAGCGGAAACAGTCTTGTTTTGGCTGCACAAGGCGGCGCTTTTACAAACAACGCAGGTGCAAGTCCTTTAAGTGCTGCCAGTGGACGGTGGTTGGTTTATACCAGCACGCCAGCAGCAACAACCTTGGGTGGACTCACAGGCGGTACAAGTTTGTATAACCGAACCTATGCCGGAAACGCACCAGGAACCATTACCAATACGGGTAATCGAATTTTATATAATGTGGCTGCAACCATTATTATCACTCCGAATAACACCTCAAGAACTTATGGCAGTAGTAACCCAGTATTTACCGCAAGTTACAGTGGTTATATCAATGGGGATAGTGCCGTTAATGCCTTTACTGGATCTCCAACACTTGCTACTACTGCAACTAACGCCTCTAATGCAGGAAGCTATACAATAACCAGCGCCGCTGGTAGCCTACTCTCTGATTTAGGTTACAACTTTAGCTACGGAACTGGCACTCTGACTATTGATCCCGCTGCACTCACCATCACTGCGGATAACTTCAACCGATCCTACGGCAGCAGCAACCCCAGCTTTACTGCTTCTTACTCTGGCTTTGTCCTCGGGCAAAACAGTAGTGCTCTCGGTGGGTCTCTGGCCTTCAACACCCCAGCCACCAATGCCTCTAATGTCGGCTCCTACGGCATCACCCCTTCCGGGCTCACCAGCTCAAACTACGCCATCTCCTACGTCCCGGGCACTCTGACTATTGATCCCGCTGCACTCACCATCACTGCGGATAACTTCAACC
>CAZZIY010000040.1:10249-12033 GCA_964654525.1 uncultured Vampirovibrionales bacterium
ACGGCATCACCCCTTCCGGGCTCACCAGCTCAAACTACGCCATCTCCTACGTCCCAGGCACTCTCACCATTGATCCCGCTGCACTCACCATCACTGCTAACAACGCCACTCGACGCAGTGGAGAACCTGACCCCATATTCACCGCCTCTTATTCAGGCTTTGTCCTCGGACAAAATACCTCCGCGCTGGCAGGTGCACTTACTTTCAACACACCCGCAACAGCCAGCAGTCCAAGTGGGGTTTATAGCTTAACCCCGGGTGGCTTCACCAGCACAAATTATGCTATTAGCTACGTACCCGGTACCTTTACCATTGATCCATCATTGGTGAACAATAATACCCTTGTGGGAAATAATCCACCGCCTTATTTGCTGAACCCGGGTCAAAATCCCTATATCGCCTTATCGTTACCGGCGGCTAATCCACTTTACACAGTGAACTTGGACGATTTATTCCTGCTCCAAGCTCAAAATGAACAAGACCGCCAGCGCAAGCAAAAACCCTAAAACATAATTACTTCAAGAAATATAGTATTCGCCCATATTTGTTTTCTATCGTGGATTGGCTATACTGTGGCGATGACTAAACAAGTTGATATTGTGATTGTGGGTGCTGGCTTTGCAGGACTTGCATGTGCCAAAAAAGCTGCTGAACTTGGTTTAGAGGTGCTTGTCATCGATCGAAAACCACACGCAGGCCATTCTCCTCACACTACAGGAATTATTGTCAAAGAGGCACTGGAAACATTCCCCGTGCCTTCAAACTTACTTCGCAAAGTAGAAGGCATTCGACTCTATTCTCCAGCTTTAAAGCATTTTGATCTGGCTTCACCAGGATATTACTTTATGACCACGGATACGCCTGGATATTTACAGTACATGGCAGAACTGGCAGAAAAAGCAGGGGCCCGCATCCAGTTTTCCTGCGATTTCCAGACGGCCAGTATCACGGACAAGGATGTTTACTTGGAAAATCTAGATATTCGCTGTAAATACCTGATTGGCGCAGATGGTGCTCGTTCAAAAGTGGCACAAACATTTGGTCTATCCAGCAACTCGAGTTTTTTGTTGGGTGTGGAAGCAGAGTACCGCAACGTGGGAAAACTGGATGAAAACCGACTCCACTGTTTTTTAGACAGTGAACTTGCCAAGGGCTACATTGGCTGGGTAGCACCAGGCGTCAATGTCGTTCAAGTTGGTGTCGCTTGCAGACCTCAATACAAACCTGCTCTTAAACCTTTTATGGATAGGATTTCCACGATTTTCGATTTTTCAAACGCTGAGCTGGTTGGGCACCGAGGGGGCTTAATTCCTGCAGGTGGCAAGCTCAAAAAACTGGCTTGGGATCGCGTTCTACTTTTAGGCGATGCCGCGGGGGTTGTTTCCCCGCTGACTGCTGGTGGCATATACCCTGCATTGTACACAGGGCACGATCTTGCAGAGGTAATCTATCGCAACCTTCATCAAGGAGGCAAGGCGCCCGCAGAATGCTTGCACACATTGTATCCAGATTATGTTTGGAAGGCTGTTTTACGTCTTATGCTGGACTATGCCCCGCCCAATGCTGTATTAAACCACGTGGTATTTCATCCCATGTTTCGGGCCCTGGCACAGACCGTGTTTTTCCATCACAAGGGGTTATTTTCTTCCGCTGCCTGGAAAGACATTCTCTTTCCTAAGACAGTCTTGGGCAGTTAGCCCTATTCCCTCATTCTTTTACATGTATAATGCATCTATAAATTTTTGACACCGGGATGTAGCGCAGCTTGGTAGCGCATCTGCTTT
>CAZZIY010000041.1:0-11812 GCA_964654525.1 uncultured Vampirovibrionales bacterium
AGACGAAAATTTAGTGATTGGCTGACTTCATTTGTATAAAACCGAGTGAAATCCGCGGTCTTGGCTAAAGTTTTTTGCTGAAGTGACGAAAAAAAAGTGTTAAAAATATCCATTTTATAGGAGATATTTCCGTGAAACACTTTCGGCATGGTGATCGGTCCGAACAGTATCAATTTGAAAAAGTCACCGAGACAGAAGAATTACTCATTGAACTCACAGAAGGCGAAGATGAGAGTGCGGCCCACTATTTAGACGAAGCTCATGAAGCGCTGTCCCGGTTTTATAACAAAGTACATAAGCGTGAACGTGGTGATGTTACCGGAGGACGGCGTTCCAAAGCTTGGCAATAAAGGTTTAAACAAGACTTTAGGTGATATGGGTTAATTCGCCCATGTGATAAAGCTTGATGAAGTTGCTGGCCCCTGGAAATGGGGTCAGTCCGGCGCAGAAAATGACCCCATCACCGGGCTCCAGTAAGTGTGCTTTAAGAATGGCCATTTCCCCGTTGCGAATGGTCTGATCACTATTGTGGCCGTAGGGAATCATCACTGGAGTGACCCCCCATAACAGACTCATCTGATGGAATACTTTGGGATCCGGGGTCAGGGCGATAATTTCTTTGGCGGGTTTTCGCTTGGAGACCCGCTGGGCCATGTGCCCTGAGCTTGAGAGAACCACAATCGCTCTGGCATTAGAGTGCGTGGTGGCAGCTTGATAAGCAATAACTTCGTGATAGTTATCGGGATTGTAGTTTCTAGGGGATTCGATAATGGGTTTTTCTTGTTCAGCTTGGTAAATGACCCGAGTCATCATAGCGACTGCTTGCACAGGGTGCTCTCCGACGGCGGTCTCTCCAGAGAGCATCAACACATCTGCCCCGTCAAAAACGGCGTTGTAAACATCAGTTGTCTCTGCGCGGGTGGGCTCTAGTGAAGAAATCATTGACTCAAGCATTTGTGTGGCCACAATCACTGGTTTTCCTGCACAATTGGCTTTGTGAATCAGCATTTTTTGAACCCCAGGGACACGTTCTGGAGGAAGTTCAACGCCTAAATCACCCCGGGCTACCATAATGCCGTCGGCTTCATCAATAATGGCATCAATATGGTCGACAGCCTGTGGTTTTTCGATTTTGGCAATAATGGGCGGGCACAACAAGCCTCGGTTTAAGACAAAATCTCTCAGACGGATGACGTCTTCTGGGTGCCGGACAAATGATAATGCTAAAAAATCCACCCCAGCTTTAACGCAGGTTAGTGCATCGGCTTTATCTTTTTCGGTCAGGGCATCAAAGGCCAACGAAACGGTGGGTACATTAATACCCTTGCGCTCCTTGAGATCCCCGCCCTGGATAATCCGGCATTCCACCGTGTGGTCGTCAATTCGTTTACTCACCTTTAGCCGCAGACGTCCGTCATCAATTAGCACCAAATCGTCTGCCTGCAAAGCTTTCAAAAGTTCCAGAGCCTCTGTCGTAATCCGCCCGGGTTCTCCGGGTTCTGAAGAGGCTGTGAGTAGGGTGGTTTCACCCGGTTTGAGGGTGACAGGCTTGTGGTCTTGTAAAAGGCCAGTTCTTAGTTTGGGGCCTTGTAAATCGGCCAGAATCCCCACAGGCCGTTTTAAAGACTGAGAGACAATCCGGATGGTCTGGATCAGTTGTTCTAGGGCTTGTACATCGCCCTTGGAATGTGACTGATTGAGTCGGAAGATATTGGCTCCAGCCAAAATCAGATCACGAATCATCTCTTCCGTGGCTGTATTGGGACCAAGTGTGGCAATGATTTTGGCCCGTTTCTCTTGGCGGGCACAATAAGGGTGTTCATTGGTTTGGGATTGGGAGCTATGGGCTACGGGATTCATAGAAAGTGCCTGTTGGAGGTCGCAAATATTGAGTATTGAAAATCAGCTTACAACAAATACACTGCTTATTGCGAGTGGGCACACCCAACCAGCTCTTGCAAGTGGGCTAACCCTTCTTGGCGGGCGAACTGGTTAAGTCCGTTGTGGATGTCCTCAAAGACGGTGGGTCTGGCGAAACAAGCGGTGCCTATTTGTACCAGGCTGGCACCGGCCATCATAAACTCTAAGGTGTCATCCAGACTTTGTATCCCGCCAATCCCAATGATCGGAGTTTCTGGGAAATGCTTATACAGCTGCCAAACCGCATGCAAAGCGACAGGCTTTACGCCAGGACCGCTATAGCCACCAGAAACACGGGGTAGAATCGGTTTGCGTTTGCGGAGATCAATGGCCACACCCAACAGCGTATTGATGGCTGTGATACCACTGGCACCGGCTTCAATGGCAGCACCAGCCAGTGGCACAATATTGCCAGCATTGGGAGTTAGCTTTGCCCACAGGGCTCCTGGCCATATATCGCCAACTGTTTTTACGACTTCTGTAATCCCGTCGCAAGAGCTACCAAAGTCTAACCCTCCTTTATCGACATTGGGACACGATAGATTGATTTCTAGCGCGATCAAATGAGGGTATTGACCGCAAGCAGTCATAATTTGCTCACTCATTTGGGAAAACTCAGCTAAAGACGTAGCCGCGATGCTCAGGATAATCGGTAAGTGGTACATGCTCAGTGTTTCTAAGTCTTTTTCAAGTGTATAGGCTAACCCAGGGTTTTGCAGACCGATACTATTGAGCATCCCAATGCCTGGGAGTTCAACAGTTCTCGGTTGGCTATTGCCGGTTTTTGCCATAGGCGTAACTGTTTTGGTAACAATACCGCCCATGCATTTTGACAGTGAACATAACCGATCAAAACTGGCAGGGTAAAAAGTCCCAGATGCATTGAGAATGGGATTTTGAAAGTTCATTTGGGGCAATTCAATCTTTAAGGAGGGAGTTGTGCTCATGAAACTTCTTCCCACACCAACTGCTGCGCCTGAAATACGGGGCCTTCCAAGCAAACTTTTGAGGGAAGTTGCTGATCAGTACGTTCCACCACACAGCCACTACAGGCACCCGTCCCACATGGCATATGTTCCTCAAGAGAGACTTCAATCATGGCGGATGGAGCTGTGTTACGGCAAATGGTTACACAGGCCTGCATCATCCGAGTGGGTCCACACACCATAATATGTCCTGAATTTTCGACCAGCCCAGGGTTTTGTTGCAGGTATTCTGCCACATTGCCGTGAAACCCGAGACTACCGTCATTTGTGCAAAGCGCCAGCTTGCCAGCACTCAACCAGTACTCGAGCTGTTCAACAATGGGAAGTCCCAGATCGGCGGCTGTTCTGGCGCCATAAATACAGAAGGCGTGATCGAGTGATTTGTTTTGAGACTTACTGTGCGTTTCTAGATAACGATAGAGTGGGGCAATCCCAATGCCGCCTCCAATTAAGAGTGTGCCAGAGGCCTCTTTTTTTTCCTGTTGCGGGAAGTGAGAAAACCCATTGCCCAGGGGGCCAAGCACAGAAGTTCTAAAGCCATTTTTCCAGTTAGCCATCATCTGGGTGCCCCGGCCGACCACTTTGTAGAGTATGTGAAATAAGCCGGTCGCCTTATCCACACTCAGTACGCTGAAGGGCCGGCGAAACAGAAAGGTTTGGCTATGCAGATCCACCATCACAAATTGCCCTGGACGGCAGGTAAAGGCAGCTTGCTGTGGTTTTCGTAGCGTGTTTAAACTCAACAAATAGAGGTCCGGGCCAATGTTTTCTTGCCGGATCACTTCACACAAATAGTCTTGCATCAGCGTGGTACCGGAATTTTATCCATCGTCTGTTGAATCACAGCATCTGGCGTTAGCCCGTCCAGTTCTGCTTCTGCGGTTAAGATCAGCCTGTGTCGAATCACAGCCGGGGCAACTGCTTTGACATTATCTGGGGTGATAAATTCCGCGCCTTGAATGGCGGCATGTGCTCGACTGGCAGTCATGAGAGATAAAGCTGAGCGGGGACTACAGCCTAGTTCTAAGTTGGGGTTTTTACGTGTATCCTGAATCATACCCAGGATATAGTCCATCATGGAGTCATCTACCCGAATATGGTTTAGGGCTTGGCGGCACTGGAGAATCGTTTCTTGATCGGTCACAGGAGCAAAAGTTTCAGCTTGAAAACGGGTGCTACGCTCACGGTCAACAAAGCGGTTTAACATTTGTTTTTCTGCCTGACCATCTGGATATCCGATTAGTAACTTCATCATAAAGCGATCCAGTTGCGCTTCTGGCAGTGGATAGGTTCCTTCAAATTCAATAGGGTTAAGGGTCGCCAGAACAGTAAATAAGGAAGAGAGCTCATGTCGCTCACCGTCAACGGTCACCTGATGCTCTTCCATCGCCTCTAATAAGGCAGATTGGGTTTTGGGCGGTGTGCGGTTAATCTCGTCTGCCAGAAGCAAATCGGTAAAGACAGGACCGGGTTTGAAAGAGAACGTCCGGCTGTTCAAGTCGTACACACTGGTTCCAACAATTTCTGCGGGCAACATATCAGGCGTTAGTTGAATGCGCCTGTACGCCAACTGGGTGAGTTGAGCGAGTGTCTTCACCATCGTGGTTTTGGCAGTTCCAGGAATCCCTTCCAAGAGAATATGTCCTTCGGAGAGAAGTCCTACAATCAGCAAATCCACGTTGGCAGCTTGCCCAAAGATAATCTCATTGAGAGCAGATCTCAGTTGATCGGCGACGGTTTTAACGAATAAGGAGGGTGTGTCGACCATGGTCTAAAAGCTCCAACAGCTCACGTAACTGGGTGTAACACTGCATCAACTCACGTCCGTTGATGTTTTTCTCTTGTGATAGACATCGCTTTGCTGTCTGATAGGCAGTAATCCAGCGTTGTGTTTGTTTTGGTTTTTCTGCCTGTTTTCGATCTTCCGTCGAAAACAGTAAGGAATCAATCACCGATTCAAGACGGCGCATTGAGTGAATATCTGAAGGGTCAATCTGAAAGCGTTTGCGCAAAACCATCTCTAGCCGCTGGGTCATAATCTGCAGCGGGACCTGTGTGGCGTGGGCCTTGTAATAGAGTGTGGCCATCGCGGTGACAAAAACAGAAAGGTTATTGGCTTCAGAGGGACTCGATGTCGCGGGGGGGATTGGATTTCTTTGGGAGGTGAAACTTCGTTCAATAGGCCTCCAGGGTTTAAAACTGAGCCAAACAATCAATGAAAACAGGATTCCCAACTGTAAAAAGATTTGTCCAAGAGGTGTCTTAAAGTAATAGTCCATGATATCGGGCAGCGCAGAAAATCCATGAATGTACTCGTTGATGAAGACAGATTTTTTTTCTTGAATCATCAGGTTGCTCAGCCACTGTAGGTTATCACTTCCGTCATAAAGGTGTCGGTTACTGCCCAGATCATCCACGGTTCCCACTATCAATTGTCCTTCACCCACAGGATGACGAAGCAGAAGTGTATGTCCTTCACTGTCTTGAAGAAGGACTTTGCTACGGGAAGAAGCTTTTAAAAACCGCCACCATTGTTTGGTGAGCAGGGGTTTTTTGACGTAAATATTGAGTTTGGGGTCTACACTCGTCAGGATTTTGGTTGTGGTCGCCGTGGTTGTTTTAGAGGATGTTTGAGAGTCACCCGTGGCCGTGATATCAAAACGTGCCAGATAATCGGCCTTTTGTTTTTCATAGAATAAATCCAACCAAATCACGGTATTGCCGGCTTTCATCCAGTCTGTCATTGCGTTGAGTTGTTGATCACCGAGCGGAGAAACAAAACTAGGACCGATCCGAACCACATCCAACGGGGATACCATCAGCATCAGTGATTTTTCAGTCGGTTTTTCTGGCGGCAGTAATATCAGAGGATGACGCCAAATGTGAACGGGCAGACCAATTTGCGTCAGCGTGTCATGCCAGGCCTTATACCCGGAAGGTTTTACATTAAATACCGTTGGGTTGGCTAATTGCTCCTGGACAGCTTCTCCCCGCTTCACCAACAGCAAGCCGAATACGGCCAGTACGATACAGAGTAGGCAGGCGAAAAACAAAAGCCAAAATTGCCGTGTGGTCATTCTTGGCTGCTTTCTTTGTTTCTTAGGGCTACTGCAGCCTGTTGAGCACTGACGGTCAAGCGGTTGTATTCAGCCAGAGAAGCTTCATAACGAGGGCCTGACCCCAGAACCCCGCCGTAACGAACTTCTTCAAAAGGGCGGGCAATGGCGGCAAATTGTGTTGCTAGGGATGTATTTTCTTGGACTGCCAGCAAGCTCAAGCGTGTCTGGTATTCGGCATTGGTTCGGTTGGTCTCAAAGGCAATCAGTTGGTGCTCATCCAGTAAGCACAAAGTGGATAAAAATAACTGGCGTATGGCGCCCGAAAAATCCTGAAGTGATGCCGCCTCACATGCTGCCTGAAGGTGAAACCGGGCACTGATCAGCAAGCTGCCATCAGCCGTTTCTTTCATTAATACAGCTGTTCCTGAGTTTTTTCGCTGCGTACGCTGCCAGCGTTGAAACAGTTGATACCCAATATAAATGACGAGTAAACCCACCAGAACACCCAAGGCAATCGTGGCATATGTCATCAGCTGGAGCAGTTGTTCTTGTGAGGGTGCTCTGGTCCCCTTCGGCAGAAATCCACTAAATTGCCTTAAAAAAGCTTCCAATGCCCTAAGCGAAACCTGAAGGAAGTTATCCAATGCCTTTTGATAATAGGGAGAGAGTTGTTCGAGGAGGGTGTCCAGCCAACTTTTTTGGTTGGGGGCTGGAAACTCGTTGGACTGTTGTAAACGAAGCAACATGTCGTGAATATCGACAGGAGCATCTGGAATATAGGGCTGTGTTTGACTGGGCATTGAAAGACAGGCCACCAGCGTGAATTTTTAGGACATGAATCCGTGTAAAATCGGTTATAATTTCCAGTATAGACGAAGCAAAGACGAAATAAACCCAGAGGAAATCAGAGCCGTGTCCGTACTTAAAGTCATCAATTATGGCGATGACGTGCTTCGCCAGCCCACAGAAAAAGTCCACAAGGTGTCGGCCAAAATTCAAAAGTTGGTCAACGATATGTTTGACACCATGTATGCGTACAACGGGGTGGGTTTGGCTGCCCCACAGGTGGGTGTGCTGAAAAAGATATTTGTTCTGGACTGCTCCACAGATGATGATCCGATGCCGCAAATGGTGTTTATTAACCCGGTGATTATCAAAAAGTCGGGCGCTATTCTCAGCCGAGAAGGCTGTCTCAGTTTTCCCAATGTGTTTACCGATGTGAAACGTTATGCAAATGTGACAGTGCGTTATATGGATATGAAAGGCAAGATGCGTGAAATGACAGCAACAGAGGGTTCTCTGCTCTGCCGGGCTATCCAGCACGAGTACGATCACACTGAGGGGATTCTTTTTGTGGATCACGTGGTGGACCGCTTTACCACCGATAATTTACTCCACGAGAATCAACTGCCGCCCATTGATGCTAAGCGGATTCTCAGCGAGCCCGATCTCGATAACGTTCTCATGATGATTTAGGGCGGGAGCTGAATCCTCGACATGACAGCACCCAAAATTCGCACCATTTTCATGGGCACTCCCAGCTTTTCTGTTCCGGCTCTTCAGGCTTTGCTCAGTGATCCACGCTTTGAGGTTTTGGGGGTCTTAACCCAACCAGACCGACCTTCCGGCAGAGGCCAAAAGCTGCAACCTTCACCTGTGAAACTAACGGCTGAGCAGTCGGGTATTCTGATTTGGCAGCCCACCTCGTTGAGAAAAGATACGGAATGTCTTGCTTGGCTTCGATCGGCAGCCCCTGATGTCTTTGTGACCATTGCTTTTGGGCAAATTTTGTCTCAAGAAGTTTTGGATATTCCGCGTCTGGGCACAGTGAATGTCCATGCTTCCCTACTACCCAGATGGCGGGGCGCTAATCCCATTCAATGGGCGATTAAATCTGGAGATACGACAACCGGACTCACGACCATGCTCACCGATATTGGGGTAGATACTGGGGCGATGTTACTGCGCTGGGAAACCCCAATACTTCCAGAAGATACAGGAGAGTCTTTAACGGATAGGCTTTCTCAAGCGGCAGGTCCGCTTTTGATAGACACGCTTGTGAGATTGTCTGACGGTAGCATTACTCCCCAGCCCCAAGACTCTTTGTTCGCCACTCATGCTCCCAAGGCCAAGAAAGAAGAAGCAATACTTGACTGGCACCAATCTGCAGCAATGTTGGCACAAATTATTCGTGCTCAGCAGCCATGGCCAGGAGCGGTTTTGCCCTGGAGTGATGAGAAACAGACTGATGGCAGGCAGATTAAAATTATTTCTGCCGTAGCCTTAAGCCCACAGCTGCAAGCAGAACAGTCTGCGCCACTTTCCGCCCCTCCTGGAAAAATATTGGGTGTCTTCAAAACGTCAGACATCACTGGGGTGTGTGTCCAGACAGGGGACGGTATTCTTCTGCTGAGAGAAGTGCAACCGCCAGGAAAGAGAGCAATGTCTGCCCTAGACTGGTTTCGAGGTTTAAACACGGGTCGCGAGATTTTGCGATGAGAGAGTTGCATATTCGCTGCGATACTCCGCGCCATGCTGCTTTTGAGGTCTTGAATCAACTGGACCATGCCTTTTCTCACCGGGGGGACGGCCTGGGTGCGATTCGTCGGCTGAATGTGCATCAATTGATGGGCTCACTTTGGGTCCGTGGAACCGCCGCAGGCTGGTCGGATCAGGACCGGGTTTTATTCCACCAGATTTGTGATGGGGTGGTACGCTTTTGGCATCCACTCAACTGGATTTTGGATGTGATGAGCCATCACCCTCTCGATAAACTTCAACCTGAGGTGCGCACATTGACCCGGATGGGCCTGTACCAGTTGCATTACTTAAACCGGGTGCCGGATTACGCTGCGGTGGATACCACGATGAAAGTGGCGATGGATTTTAATTTAACCTCTCCGGCTAGAAGCTTTATTCATGGGGTTTTACGTCGTTTTCAAGGACAAGAAGAATCGCACCGCTTCCCTTGGCCAGACTCAAAATCAGAAGAATCTGTGATGATTAAGACAGGGTGGCCTGTCTGGCTATTAAAATACTGTGAAACGATATACGGGGTGGAAAAGACCCATGCCATGGCGATGGCTTCTGTCTCTCCGCCGCCGATGTCGGTTCGGGTGAACCTGCTATGCCGCAGTATCGATGAGTATAAACTGCTGTTAGACGGTGAAAAGATTGAATATAAACAACCCGACCCAGAGACTCTGCCAGAGGTGCTGATTCTCAAAAACTACAGCGGCCCTGTGGTCAACCTGCCAGGCTTCCCGGATGGGTGTGTCTACATTCAAGATCTCAACTCTGCCTGGGTCTCTGCGGTTGTGAATCCTCAGCCTCAGGAGCGGATTCTTGATTTTTGTGCTGCTCCTGGCTCTAAAACCACGCATATGGCAGCCAAAATGATGAATCAAGGTGAGATTGTGGCCTACGAAGTGGTGCATGACCGGCGTCAGAACCTAGAAGAAAATATTGAACGTCTGCGGATTGCCAATATCACAATTCCCCATACCGAGCCTTCTGTGGAAAACTGGGGGCTGTTTGATGCCGTCTTGGTGGATGCCCCGTGTACGGGCTTGGGGACAGTCAGAAAAAATCCAGATATCTTACTGAAGCTCTCTCAAAATGAGTTTTACCGGATGCATGCTGAACAGGTGGATATTCTTGAGCAGGCTTCTGCCTTCGTTCGCCCCGGAGGCCGACTTATTTACAGTACCTGTAGCCTTTCCCCTGAAGAGAATCAGAAGACTACCCAGGCTTTTTTAGAACGCCATCCTGAGAAATACCGTCTTTCCTTTGAAGAACAGCGACTCATTACAGCTGAACAAGACGGGTTTTATGTTGCAGTGTTGCCAAAAGCGGACTAACAGAGAAGTAGCACTTTTTTATTGCTTGGAGATAATATCCACTACCTGTTGATCAGGCCGTTGGGTGGGTTGATTCCCGTTTTTTTGATGCTCAGTCCAGTAGACCCACGCGGTCTGGATAAACATCAAGACCATGGTAAGCACCAAATAGAGCATCACCCCGGCAGGAATGGGGATAAAGAAGATCATTACGACAAAGACCAGCGGCATCAGCTTCATCATCTGGGCTTGTGAGTTATTTCCGTCAGCAGCAGCGGGAGGTGGACTGACGCGCTGCATCAGTTGCTGATATAGAAATGACATGATGGCGTAGATAATCAGGAGTATGAGGGTGTCTTGATGGAATTGGTTTTTACCCATAGCACTGGGAAACGTCGCTGTCAGCTTACCTGGTGCTGGGGTGAAACTGACATTCTCAATTTCACGGGTGGCTTGATTGATAATGGGGACTTCTGCTTTTTCTATGAGGGTTTCGTAATCGGGAGAGAAGCCTAGTTCTTGGATACTGAGATCAAACGTGATCGGACTGCCTGGTATCAAAGGAGTAGGACGTGTGGTGAGTACTTTATTGACATCCCCAATGTGTTGCTCAATCACTTGATGGTTCTTTTTGAGCGTAATCACCGCGGTTTTACCCGTAGAGAATTTGTCTGCTGCAATAATGTCGAAAGTCCCGTTCATAGGCTCTCCACCATGGCTTTGCATGGTGTGGTAGAGCCTGTCAATAAAGAGAAAATGCTCACTGCCAGAGAGTGCCAGAAATTCTGGGCTGCTCAGTGCCCCGTAAAGTCCAATAAAAATCGGGATCTGAACCAAAATAGGGAGACAGCCTGCAAAGGGATTAAACTGATTCTCCTGGTAAAACTGCATCATCGCAGCTTGCATTTTTTGGGGGTTATCCTTGTGCTGGTCCTGGAGCTTCTTAAGCTTGGGTTGCAGTTCTTGCATTTTTTTCATAGAGCGCGTTTGTGATGAGTTGAGAGGCCATAAGAGAACACGCAACAGGACGGTAATGGCAATAATTGCTAAGGCGTAGCTTCCCAGTTGGGCGTGCAAAAGTTTTAGAATTTCCAACATAGCTTGGTTGATGATATCAAACACGTCAGGGGCAACTCCTTATTTTGAGAAGACGATGTGAGGGGGGGGATCGGGGACGGGATCAAGACCGCCGGGGGCGAAGGGGTGACATCTTAAAATCCTGGTGGCTCCTAGCCATCCACCAACTACCAGTCCGTGGGTTTGAAGGGCTCCGATCGCATAATGAGAGCAACTGGGATGGTAGCGGCATACTTTGGGGAGCCACCCGGTGCTCATTTGATATGCTTTGATAAGTCCCAGGACAATGCCGAGGATGAAAGCAAGAACACTATCACGAAGACGGTGGATACAGAATAAGATGAAAGAGATGGGGCGCATCAGATTTAAAACCATAAAACGGGACTAATTCTGGGTTTGGGTTTGCAGTACAACGGCCATCTGTTGAAAAGCGTGATTTAGTGCTTCAAAAGACCAGTTAGCAGCTTCTTGGCGGGCAATAATGACAGTCGTGTGCCACTGGGTGGAAGATAACAAATACGCCCGGCTGAGTGCTCTTAAGCGTCGTTTGATTTTATTTCGACGGGTGGCCCTTTTCTCAACCTTTTTACTGACAATAAAACCAATTCTCACCAACGGTCGGGGTAATTTTGCGGGTAAGGCATACACCACAAAAGCAGGACAGCTGAACAAGCGTTGCTCTGCAAGTGTTTGTTCAAAAAGCAGAGCGGATTTGAGTCGGTTGCGTTGTGCAAGCACGGAAGTCAGTAATCTCTAGCGTCTAAAATTCTTCTTTAAAGAAAGCAAAATTAGAGGCTAATTGCTATTTGATGTCTGCCTTTGGCACGACGGCGGCTGAGCGTTTTGCGTCCGCCAACAGTTTTCATTCGGGTACGGAACCCGCTGACGCGTTGACGTTTTCTTTTGGTACCTTCTAATGTGCGTTTCATGT
>CAZZIY010000042.1:0-11509 GCA_964654525.1 uncultured Vampirovibrionales bacterium
GCCAAGTCGCTCAAATGAATGTGCCCGGTACAGTTACCGAACATCCCAACTGGCAATACCGGCTAGAAGTCCCCGTTGAAGACTGGGGAAATGATCCCCGGGTACAGGCGGTATGTCAGATTTTAAGGCAGGTTCGCCCCAGAAAGTAGTCTGTTTTTCCATTAATCTGTGTTACAGAGTGGGGTAAATTCAGCCAAAAGCGATTTCAGCATTTGATTTCGGCGAATGCTACTGTCTTCTAAAAAAGTGGCTATGTATATCTTGGCATCCACCCCGGTAAAATTTTTCCAACAGGGGTATTTGGGATGGCTGGCATTAATACCATGGGCTAGTAGATTTGGGGTTTCTGCCAAATAAATTACAAAATAATCGGCTTCATTGACGGATAAAACGGCGAACACCCCACCACGCTCTGCCGCCTTAAAGGTCACCAGCGGCTCTGGCCCGTCAAACGGGGTACCAGCCAAATTAATCTTGGGGCGTTGAATCTCAAACATCTGCTTCACTCAAACATCGTCTTCAGTAGAATAGTAATATCATTTTCTTATTCTAACCCAGAACAGGGCAACGCCAGAGAGGCACATCCATGCCAGAACCCAACTCTCTCAAAACTAGAACCTCTCACCCTGAACCAGCGCTAAAGTCGTTGCCAAGCCCGCTGAAGATACTTTTTATCTGCCATGATGGTGCGGTATATGGCTCTCAAGAGAGCTTATTGCAGCTTCTCTCCTCTATTAATCCGCAAGAAGTCACTGCCTATGTCTCCGTTGCGAGGCCTGGACCGTTACTGGAAAAATTAGAAGTGCTTCCCCAGGTTCATGTGCTAAATCATCAACGGATTGGATGGTTTAAGCACGATCCCCGTTCTTGGTTTTCCCGCATTTGCGATATTTTATCGCTTCTCTATGGCTGTGTGTTCAGATTAGTGAGCATAATAACTCATATTCATCAATACGATATTGAGTTAGTCCACACCAACAGTATTGTCTCCCTGGAAGGTGCATTGGCAGCCTGGGTAATGAGGGTACCACACGTCTGGCATATTCGTGAACTCTTTTACTGGGATAATCCCAAATTATTTCCTACACTAGGAAAACACCTCACGCGCTTGCTCATTGAGAGACTCTCAAGCCGTATCATCTGCATTTCCTCTGCTGTCCAGCAACAATTTACCCATTTACCCAAGACGGTCTTAATTCCCAACGCTTTTTTTCCCCCACCAGAGTCCCGTGTTATTGTAGAGCAGGATTCCATCCTTAAAACACAAAGTCCTTGTCTATTTCAGTTAGGCTATGTGGGACGAATCAGTGAAGGAAAAAGGCTTCACGTATTAATCGAAGCCTTGTCTCGTTTAAAACAGCAGCATCCACCTGATACTCCCTTTCCCTATTACCTCACTGTGGTGGGCGGTTTTGTAGATATACCCTATCAGACCCGCGTTGAAAGGTTGATAAAGGACTTAGATTTATCTCCGCACATCGCCTTAGTGGGCTACCAGTCCAAAGAAGTCCTCTATCGGTATTATGCCCAGTGGGACTGCCTGGTTTTGCCTTCATTCAATGAACCCTTTGGTAGGGTTTTAATTGAGGCTATGACCTTTGGACTGCCTTGTATTGCATCCAATTCGGGAGGAGTCCCCGATATCATTACCCAACTGGATGTGGGGGTGCTGTTTCAGCCTGATTCTCCTGAGGATTTGGCTGCACAATTGAACGCCTTGTTTTTTGTACCAGATGTGGCCTCAGCCGCCAAACACCGCCAGGCAATTTCACAAGCGGCTAGACGCAGTGCACTCAATCGATTTAACATAGAGTCTCACAAGGCCAGCATTTTATCTGTTTACAAGGCCTGCCTTGCCGGACAAGAGTATCTCTAATGAATAACCCTCCTTTTTCTGAGAACCCCGCCATTCGCGTGGGAATGGTGCTGGATCAACCTTTTCCACCGGATGCCAGAGTGGAACGAGAAGCCATGGCACTTGCCCGTGCGGGTTTTGAGGTTCATTTACTCTGTGTATCTAAAACAGATAGCCCTGCTGATGAGTATTACCAAGGGTTCTGGATCCACCGGGCTTCCCCAGAAGCGCTTCAATATACCATTCCGTTGCTCAATCTTCAAACGCGCCTGCCCTACACTGGCCTCATTCAAAGCCTGGCACACTCTTGGATGCATATTGATACCACGTGGCACAGTTTAATTCATCGCTTTGTGCGGCATTATCAGATTCAAATTCTGCATATTCACGATCTTCGCCTAGTTAAAACAGCGCTGCACGTGAAAAATAACGCATGCAGCGATATGCCTCTCAAACTGGTGGCAGACTTGCACGAGAATTATCCTGCCTTAATGCAGCTTTTAAAGGGGAAAACGGACCCAGCTCGTGGTGAAAAAGCCCGTATAAAATGGCAGAAAATTGAAGATGAGGCCACTCAAGGGTCGGATCATGTCATTACCGTGATTGAAGAAGCCAGAGAACGATTAATTGGAGGAGGTTTGCCTCCCAGCAAGATCACTGTGCTACCCAACACAGTGGATACAGAGAAATTTCTCCAGGCACCTAGCAATCCTGAAGTAACTAAACGCTTTAAATCTCGGTTTTTACTTACCTACGTGGGTCATATCAATGGAGAGCACCGTGGTATCCACACCGTGCTTGAAGCCATGGCATTGCTAAAAGAGGAGATGCCAGAACTGAGCTTTGTGGGCGCAGGGCCCGTAAGAGATGATTACGGTCGCACACTAGATGCGTTGATTAAAGAACATCAACTCACTGATCGCGTTCATTTTACGGGCTGGTTAGACGAAACGGCTTTTGTTCCGTATATTCAAGCGGCAGACATCTGCCTCTGCCCGCATCAACAAAATGACCACACCAATAATACCTTTCCAAACAAGGTCTATCTCTACCATCTATTTTCAAAGCCGGTCATTACCAGTGATTGTGTCCCTCTAAAACGCTATATTGATGCCACTCAAGGAGGGCTTGTTTTTCGCTCCGGCAAGGCTGAAGAATTGGCCAATTGCATTCGTCAGCTGTATTCCCATCAGATTCAACGCAAAACCCTGGGAGAAGATGGTTACCAAGCTGTGATTAAGACTTATCACTGGGGCAATACAGAAAAAACGCTGCTCTCTCTCTATCAAACGCTCTCTCAGAAATCAGTACCTGCTCTGGTTTCTGTTTAGGGCCTGATAATGCTTCTTAGACGTTATAAACCGTCGTCTTGTAAGTGGACAGCGAGTGGCGGATAGCATCAATGGTGAGACTCAGTCCCTCTTCAAAAGAAACTGTTGGCTGCCAGTTTAGGCGTTCTCTGGCCATTTGATTGTTACACAGCAAGAGGCCCACCTCGCTTTGCTCCGGACGGACACGCTCTGGGTCATCTGCATGAACTGGATGTAACGGTTGATTCAGGATCTTCAAGATCAACTCCACCGTTTCTCCAATACTCACCGCAAAACCAGAACCTACATTGGTGACTTGCCCCAGGGCGGCATCACAGGAGCCCACCGCCAAAAAACCAGCAACTGTATCGCTCACGTAGGTGAAATCACGCTGGGGAGATAGAGAGCCCAAAACAATGGGTTTTCCAGTGAGCGCTTGGCTAATAATTGTCGGGATAATGGCCCGTGCCGATTGTCTCGGACCATAGGTGTTAAAAGGTCGAATGGTGGCAGCAGGAAGAGAGAAACTCCGGTAGTAGCTATCCACCAGTTGATCTGCTGCTATTTTACTGGCCGAATAAGGGGATTGCCCCTGCATTGGATGTTTTTCGTCAATGGGTGTGTAGAGAGCCGTCCCGTAAGTCTCACTGGTGGAAGTATGGACCAGTCTGCGAACTCCTTCTGAGCGTGCCGCCTCCAGGACATTCAGTGTTCCTGTCACATTCACACTCACATAGTGTTGCGGTGCAATGTAGGAGTATGGGATACCAATTAGGGCAGCCAGATGAAATACTGTATCCACGTTTTCACTCAAACGTCTCATTAAAAAAGGGTCTGTGATATCACCTGTATGGATTTCCAACGCTTTTTGGACAGGCTCTGGCAATCTCTCTATGTGTCCCCAATCATTTCGAGAATTATATTTCACGAGCGCTCGAACTTGGGCTCCTTGCCTGACCAAGGCTTCCGTTAAATGGCTGGCAATAAACCCCCCGGCACCGGTGACCAAAACCGTCCGACCGTCGTAAAAATTCTCTCGCTGCGTCATTGTCATCTTCCTCGTAACCAATCCTTAGCGGGCAATTCCGGCGAGTGAAACTTGCTCTCGCCAGTATTGTAGTTCTTGATCCAAGCCTTCAGTCAAATTTAGAAGGGGTTTCCAGCCCGTGTGGATATTAATTTTGTTGATTCGTGCAATAGAAACGTCCCTTAGCTGTTTTCCTTGGGGAAACACTTCTGGAGAGGTGATACTAGAGTGCTGCAAGAGATAATCCAAAATCCATTGGGTGCTAACCCCTTGTGCGCTAGCAATATGATAGATTTCATGAGATTTTCCAGACAATCCTAAAGCGATTAAGCCGCTAACCACATCACTGACATGAATAAAATCCCGAATGGCCAGCATATTTTTGACCTTTATCCGAGAGGACATACCCTTGTGATGCTCTAATTGAGCAATTTGGGATGCCAGAGAAGCCACAACAAAAGTATTGGGGGTGTAACCGTACACATTAAACAGCCGTCCTACAATGACGGGAATATCATAACGTCTACCGGTAACAAGGGCCGTATGAGTTTGAGATAATTTCGCAACACCATAATCACCCAAAGGTCTCGTAGGAGCATCTTCCTCTATGGGAGTGGTCTGTGTAGTGAGTCCGTACTCCGCTGCAGAGCCTAAAACAACGGTTCTAGCCTGGATCTGTGCTTCTACCAATGATTCCAGCAGATGTTGTGTCCCCAATACGTTTACACTAAGTTGTTCTGCCAAAGTGGCTGTGCGTGGGGCTGCTGCCGCGTGAAAAACCACATCCGGTTGGGCTTCAGCCAAGGCCTTGGGCAGATTTGGGTCGCCAATGGCCATTTCGACGGGATACCACCCGTGCAGCTCACTCACCACCCCAGTTGGAATCTTCATATCCAAACCGACCACATGGCTATTGGGTTCATTCACCAGGCGCTGCAAAAGCGTCCGCCCAATATATCCAGTACAGCCCGTCACCAAATATCGCATCTTAGGGGCTGTCCGATGGGATCAGTTGCGATCGCATTTGCTGAAAGTCATTCACCGCTGTCTCGTAATCATCCACACGACCAATATCAAGCCAGTATCCCTTAAACGGAAAAGTATGCGATGCTTCATTGACGTCGATTAGATGTTTCATCAAGTGATCGAACCCAAAAAACTGATTTTCCGGTATAAACTCCTGGATACGTCGGTTAAACATATACACACCCATACTCACGGAGTGCTCAAGTGTGGGTTTTTCCACAAAAGCTTGGATTCTATGGGTTTCTTTATCGTACTCGATAATCCCAAAGTCAATTTTGGACGTGCGTTGATAAACTGCAATGGTTGTCAGGTGCTTTTGACGAACGTGTGAATCAAAAAACTCTCTGTAATTGATATCTGAGACAATATCAGCGTTCATCACCAGAAAGTTCTCTGGCAGGTTGGGAATACGTCGAAGCGGGCCTGCCGTACCCAATGGTTGATCTTCTCGGACATACTGAATTTGAAGCCCCAGCTTACTACCATCTCCGAAATAGGCTTCAATCAATTCTGCCAAATGACCCACAGCCAGTGTGATAGTTGTAAAGCCATAATATTTCAACTGTCTCAAGACCACTTCCAGAATGGGCATTTCCCCCAAGGGAACCAGGGCCTTGGGTAACAGCGTAGTATAAGGCCGCAACCGTGTCCCCATACCGCCTGCCAAGATCACCGCTTGTGTCATAACGCCGCCCCGTTCTTTTATAAACGTCTTGATACGTCTACTTTAACATAAGCCGACCATTTACATCTATATAAGCTTAAAAACCAATCAGCATCATTGACGGGCCAGCGCCAAAACGGCATCCACATGACGCTGCCATGCTGTTTGTCTCTCTTCTCGTTCTGAGGCAGGCATCCCTGGTTGAAACGTCTCTAGCTTTTCAGGCAGCTCGCCAATGGCTTGAGGAGAGGAGAAAAAACCAGTGGCTAGCCCTGCCAAAAAACCTGCACCTTTGGCGGTGATCTCAGCATCGTCCACCCGCGTCACCGGTGTGCCCAGCATATCGGCTAAAAACTGCATAAAAAAGTTAGATCGAGTCACGCCCCCGTCCACTCTAAGAGAATTCAACCGGAGCCCAGCCTCTTTCTGCATCAAATGCAACACATCGGCTGTCATATAAGCGATCGACTCCAGTGCGGCCCTGACCAAGTGTGCTCTATCAGTTTTACGGGTAAGTCCTGCTATCATGCCGCGCGCATGAGCCTCCCAATGAGGTGCTCCCAGTCCGGTTAATGCAGGGACAAAGTACACACCGTCATTTCCTCGAGTTTTTGCCACCAGGGCATCCGCCTGCTTGGCACTTTTTAAAATCCCCACCTCTCGTAGCCATTCCAAAATCGTGCCCGCGGTAAATACCGCCCCTTCAGAGGCATAACTACTCTGTCCCGACTCCTGGCAAGCTAAAGTGGTCAAAAGCCCACCTTTAGAACGTACGGGCTTATCGGCCAAATTCATGACCAGAAAAGCCCCGGTTCCAAACGTGCTTTTCGCAGAGCCACTATCCCAGCATTTTTGTCCGTAGAGGGCTGCCTGCTGATCACCAATACAACCGGCCAGGGGAACTGATTCTCCACCTGTCAGTTCAGGATTTACCGTCCCGTAAGTTTCGGCAGAGCCTTTTACCTCGGGTAGAATTTCCTTCGGAATACCAAAAAGCGTTAACAATTCAGGATCCCACTGTTTGGTATGAATATTGAGGAGCTGGGTACGAGAAGCATTGGTGAGATCACTGACAAAGACCTTTCCCCCACTCAAATTCCACAAGATCCAAGTATCCACCGTCCCGGCACGAAGGCGCCCTTGCTCAAGCAAGGTTTTGGCTTTGGGCGTGTTATCCAATAGCCATTTGAGTTTTGTGGCAGAAAAATAGGGATCCACCACCAAGCCAGTCTTCTCCACAATTGTGTTTACTGTATCTGGAGATGTTTTCATCTGGTCACAGACATCTGCCGTTCGCCTGCACTGCCACACTACGGCATTGTGGAGGGGTTTGCCTGTTTTGGCATCCCAGAGCATCACCGTCTCTCGCTGGTTGGTGAGACCCACTGCATGAATGTCTTTCCAATTAATTCCTGCCTGTTGAAAGGCCTGATCAATCACCGTCAGAGAAGTTTTCCATAAAGTATTGGGGTTATGTTCCACCCAGCCCGCTTTGGGAAAAATTTGCCGAAAAGCTTTATACCCCTTAGCGATAAATTGTCCTTCTCGGTTCATCACGCAAGCCCTTATCCCAGTCGTTCCGTGGTCTAACACCAGTAAATAAGGCTTTTGACGGCTCACGGTTAAGGTATCCTTTCCAAATAAAAGCGAGACAGGTGAAAGAGAATCAGACAATTGAACACGACGGCTTTGCCCTGTCGTTATAATACGAGGCGGGTGTTTTGACAGAATCACGGGCGGCATCACCATCGGGCATTAATACTCACACAAGACCACTCACACAAAAAACAACTCACTTCATCGAGATTAGCGTAAAATCGCTGGCGATTCAAAATTTCAATAAATTCAATGCCAAAGAAGACTCATCGCCGTTCGATAAACCCTGCTTTAGCTATCCTGAAAGGGGCGGGTTACGATTTCTCCATCAGCTCCTAGGGTTTTAACTAACTCATCAACCTGGCCGCGGGCTGCAGTGAGGGCTTTCTGGCAAAATTTAAGGTGTCCTACGCCTTCCTCAAATAAGGTCAACGCGTTTTCCAGGGGCAGCTGGGGTGATTTGAATGCCTCTAAAATGGTGTCCAGCCTTTCGCTAGCCTGGCTAAAACTGAGTTTTTCTGATTCACGTGCCATGAGAGAGAACCTCCACTTGAATAGGACCATCTGAAAATTCAACTTGTAGTCGGTCACCCACCGCCACATCACTTCGGTGAGTGACCCACTGTGGCTTTGTGCTATCTATTTTTACCAAGCCTACTCGGGTGTAGCCTCGTTTAAGAACAGCCAGCGGGTTATAGGCATCCAAAGATTCAGCATAAAGCGCTATGTCTTTCGAGCATTGATGTAGGAAGCCCTCTATACCGGACAAGAGTTTCTCTTGCTGATAACTCAACTTCACAGATGCTCTTTCCAGGGTATGCCCCTGAATTTGAATCAGACGATCTGCCCGCTCGTCCAACCAGCGTTCCCATTGATAAAAAACCTGCTCCATCCCATGGATTAGCGCTGCTTCTTGCGCATTATAGTAGGCTACTTGCTCTAGGAAATCCGGGACAACAGTCTCTGCCGCCGCTGTTGGGGTAGACACAGAAAGGTCTGCTGCGGCATCTGCCAACGAAAAATCTGGCTCATGGCCTATGCCAGTAATGATGGGTAGTTTTGAAGCAAAAATAGCCCGTACAACAGGTTCTTGACTGAAACAGAACAAATCTTCTAGAGACCCACCCCCTCGGGCGACAATCAACACATCGAGGCCATACTCCGGTCGGTTCAATTCCTCAACAGCACGGGCAATCTCTATGGCAGCCGATTCGCCCTGCACAGCCACAGGATGAAGCAGCACTGAGACCAATGGATTTTTCCGCCGAAGCACCCGAAGCATATCGTGGATAACTGCCCCTGTAGAAGAAGTAATAATCCCTATTTTGGTGGGATTATCAGGGATGTCTTGCTTATATTCCTCTCGAAACAACCCTTCCGCAGTCAATTTTTCCTTCAGTTGCAGAAAAGCCAACTGTAGGGTGCCCATACCGACGGGCTCAAGCTTTTTCAAAACCAGAGAGTAAGTCCCACTGGGGCGGTATATTTCCAAAACACCTGTGGCAAATACATCCATCCCCTCTTCCAATTCAAAGGCAAGACTTCGAGATAAGCTGGCCCAAATAATTCCACTGATGGCAGCTTGTGAATCTTTAAGCGTAAAATACACATGCCCGCGTGAGGAGCGTTTAATATTGCTCATCTCACCCCTAACCATGACGGGGCCAGACAGGAGAGGATCCTGTTGGATCTTCTCACTCAGGTACTGAGTAAGCTCCCCTACGCTGAGATAGCCCAGGCCGTCTAAATCTATGGTGGCCAACGCGTCTTCAGGAAATTCATTGGATTTTTTTCTACGGGCTTTTTGTTCGGCCATAGCGGTGTTATACAGGCTTTCTGCTTCTGCCAATAGTGAAAATATTAAAAAGAGAGAGGCTACTGATTCGACTCAATATCACCCATAAAGTTTTTGAAATCAGAGGGCTTCAGGTCTTTCACAAATTCTCTAAATGCTTCTTTCTCAGCTTCATCGCGGGCTTGATCAGTAGAAATAGTCCCTTCTGCCACAACCTGTGATGTCGCAAAGATGGGGGCACTGGCTTTAAGTGCAAGCGCAATGGCATCTGAGGGTCGTGAGTCAATAATATGTGTATGGCCCTCTTTATGTACCAGATGTATTGAAGCAAAATAAGTGTCTGAACTGAGATCGTTTATCTCAACACGGGTCAATTCAAAACCCATCTCGTTGCACATATTAAAAATCAAATCATGTGTCATTGGACGAGCTGTCTTGATATCTTCCAACTGGCGAATAATAGCACTGGCTTCGGCCGTACCAATCCAAATAGGCAGTGCCCGCCGCCCTTCTTTATCATTAAGCACCACAATGGGGGTTCCTGTACGCGAATCTAAGGCAATACCCATCACGAAGAGTTCAATCAATTGGTCAGAAATGACGACACGCCCTCCCTGCTGTACACGATGCTCACCATTATACTTTAAAAGGTCAATTTTCTGCGCTCTTGGCCGGATCCAAAAAACCAAACCGAAAAATGGGCCAAACCCGGTAAACAGCTCGCCCCAATACCCGCTTAGTCGGCTCAAACCCAAAATACCGCCCGTCTAGACTTCGGTTACGGTTATCGCCCATTAAAAAATAATGGCCCTTGGGAACAACCACCGGTCCACAAATTCGCTGAGGAAGTTCTCGAGTGCAGGTTGTCGCCAGTTCCTTAACATAGGGCTCATCCAGCTTTTTGCCGTTTACATAAACCCCATCAAGGGGGCGAACATCGACCGTTTCACCAGGCAGTGCGATCAAACGCTTGATATAAGCCACATCGATATTGGACTCTTTGGGATAGATAAAAGAGGAAATCCCTGTCCAACGGAGTAAGCGTCCCACAGGGTCAGCGGGGAGTTCTGTCTGAGGGGGGTAAAACACCAAAATATCTCCTCGCTGATAGGGCCGAAACCACTTGGTCACCTTTTCTATCACCAGACGGTCATCAATCAGTAACGTAGGCACCATCGATTCAGAGGGAATCATTCGGAGTTCACCAATACCTTGCTTGGTAATCACAAGAAAGAATAGCACCGTAAGTATCACTTCCGTGATTTCTCTTGCCAAATACAGACCAGAAAATAGTGTTTGTCTGGGCTTTAACGAATCTGCTGCATCCAGTATTCTTTCAATCGTCACATTAAACTCTCTTAAAACCTGATTAATCAAGGAATCATTAAGTTGCAGTAGAGCCATCAACACATGTTCCACATCCAGCTTACTTTCAGGGGCCAGACGTCCTCCGTCTTGAAGCAATTTCTGCTCTAAAGCAAGTTGAAGCGTCTCGTCTTGCTCCAATTTTTGTGCAATATTGAGCTGTCTTTGGCCCGATTGCCCTTCTTCCACCAGAGATTCCAGTCGACGTAACAAGGTTTTAGGCCGAACTGCCATGGCCTTCATCAGACGGTCAACCCGGTTAAACAGCCTGGCACTCAGCAAAAATGCAAATAGAATATCACTGCTGGTCAATGCCTCTTGCCGTTTCTTCTTGGACACGTCGATCCGCTGCAGAAACGACCAAATTTCTTTGACATCGTCTGCAATAATTCGAGCGGTCAATTGATTTTCTGGGCTAATAGATCGGGTTGTCATCCGGCTGAACTCGATTTAGTGTCATCAGGGTAAAACTCAACCCGGTTTCTCCCCCGCTTCTTGGCAATGTAGAGCAACTCATCGGCTTTCTTGATCAAATCAGAGGCCGATTCCTCTTTCTCCGTCATAGACGCAAGCCCGATACTTACCTTAGTCGGGAGTTGTGTTTCTTTCCACTGCAGTGGGGTTTCCTCAATCAAACGTCGGAAACGTTCACAAGCAACCACAGCATTGCCCAGTGGGGTTTCAGAGAAGATTACCACTATCTCTTCCCCCCCGTAACGGGCGACAAAATCCACCACGCGAAAACATTCTGTGGCCTTCTGTGCGATGTGGCGAATCACCTCATCACCCAATTGGTGTCCCCACGTGTCATTAAATTCTTTAAAATTATCAATATCAATCATAATCATAGATAAATAGCTTTTTGAAAAAG
>CAZZIY010000043.1:0-11326 GCA_964654525.1 uncultured Vampirovibrionales bacterium
TTGGTAATAATTTGGGTTTCAATGGGGGTTCCTGGCTCTAAATAACTGGCAATTCCCCACGCTTTTTCTGGCAATAGCAAATGATGCACGGCTGAGGATAGCTCTTCAAAATTAAACGGGGCCGTTTTGGCAATAATATTGTACACACCCATCTTTTTGGCAGTTCGGATGTAGTCTTCCACCTGGTAAGCGGTCATCAAGGCAGTTTTCACAGTGGGATATTTTGTCTCAACAGACTGTAAAAACTGAAACCCATCCTGACTCGGCAAATTAATATCCGATATCACCAGGTCGTAAGGTTTATCCGGATATTCAGAAGCCCGCTTCTTAACACATTCTTGGGCTCGCGGGATATCGAGAGCTGAATCAACGCTCAGCGTGTAGGTTGCCTCATGATAATTTTCCAGATAGTTGGCGATGCTTTCGCACACAATCTCGTCATCATCCACCACCAATAGGCGGTAGTGTGGCTGCAGTTCTGCTTGCTCACTCATACGACTATCCTTATTTTGTTGTTGTGATTAACCTCATTGAGAGAACCGACTTTAAGTTACTGTCTTCACGAGTTCATTAAATCCTCTTTCTGGGTGAGAGGCAGCGCCACATGAAAAATAGCACCTTCTCCCGGTCTGCTGGTGACGGTTAAAGCACCCCCGTGTTGTTCAACGGTTCGATGACTAATGCTTAATCCCAACCCGACACCTTTGACCCCTTTGGTACTAAAGAAAGGCTCAAAGACCCTTTCTAGCGCTGTGGTGTCAATTCCTGGGCCGTTATCAGCCACATCCACCCGGATCATGGTTTTATCTGCCCGTTTCACCAGATGGTAACTGACCTTAATAACCGCTTTTCCACCAGTCGCATCACAGGCGTTTTTATACAGGTTGTAAAACACTTGCTCAAGTTTCACCCTGTCGACCAAAACCAGACAGGCATCTCTCACCATAAATTCATCAGGATCAGGCAGCGTGAGCAGAATTTGGACTTGTGAGAACTCGGGATGGGTTAAAATCGCCTGCGTCACTTCTTCAACCAGACTAATCAGCGGTACCATCTGCAAATTCAATTTACTCGGGCGTGAATATCCTAAAAGATCACTGACGAGAGAGGCTCCCTTCTTGGCTGATTGGTCCACTTTCTGGATTTCGCGCAGTGCCGCATCCAGTTTTGTAATCACTGCGGGTTCAGCCGATTGTCCGAGTTGCCGCTTAAGTCGCTCTAAGGTCATCCGGGTGAGTTCAGCACTCATCGATATTCCTGTCAGCGGATTATTGAGCTCATGAGCAACCCCTGAGATCATCGCACCAATCGAAGCCAGTTTTTTGGACTGATAAAGCTCTTCACGAATTTTATCAAAGGCCAGACGGTCCTTCATCACTCGGGAAATATCACTAAAAATCAATACCCGCATCATCATGCCCGATTCTAGAGGGCTGGTCTGAAGGCTGTAACCAATGACGACAGGCTCATTACAGTCGGGCAGTAAAACCGTTCTCTCTGCCCGTTTAATATTAGTCTTTGAGCCATCAGTTATCACAGTCAGCAACGGCAGCAAGGGCTCGGGAAAATCCTGGATATGACGGTATTTCTGCTTTGGGTCGAGATGCAAGATGCCAGAGGCACTTTTGTTCATGCGGATAATCTCACCCTGCAAGGTGGCAATAATCAGTCCAGAAGGAATGGCCTCAAAGACCCCTTCCAGTGCGACTATATCTGTCTCGCGCACGATGCTTCCTTCAATATAAACTCTGGCAATATAAACTCTGGCAATATAAACTCTGGCAATCCAATTGCCTGCAATAAAGCTTGTCGCACTATACGGTTATCCAACGCCTTAGCCATCATTTTGAAATGCTCTTATATTCTTCGTCGTCCAAAATCACCATGGCTTGAATGGTTGCTTTGGTATCAAGGCGAATCCCTACCACCAGGTAATGATACCCAGTTTTTATCCGACTGAACTGGCGTTCATCACGAAATCGACCTATCAGTTCTTGTTTTGGAGTGCAGAGCAAAGCATCCTGCTCAGCCATTTTAATAGAACGAAACAAAACCGGATTCACACGGTCATACACGAGTTTTAAAATCACGTGACTGACTCGGATACCGGCTTGCTCTGCCAGGGCCTTGCGAAAACGGTCTTTCATTTTAGCCCCAAATCGATGGGGAGGAATGGGCGTTTTGGTCAAAGGCATTGCCACCCATTGTGGCTTCACCGGACTGACCCGGGCGAGGAATTGATCCAAGCGCCGGGCCTGAGAAGTCGCTTCCATCAGTGTGGTGATGATCATTCGACTTTGGGTCAGTGTCTCTGGAGTCACACGCCAGTTCTGCCATTCTTCAGACTGTATTTCTGGGATTTCCCCATACAATGGCTCAACAGGCCAGCCAAATTGCAGCGGATTGGCAATTCGATCAAAACTGATCCCCGTCACTGATGGCAGTGTCTCATCCACCAAGGGTTCGTAACACGCCACAGTCTGCCAATCACAACTGGCCTCTGGTGATAATACTGCTTGCTTGACCAACGGTTCTTCTTGCACACTCACTGCAACGCTGCCGTGCTGCCGCCAGGCATCGACCACAGAGACAGGCGGGGCTTCTATTAGGACTCCATGGAGGACAGGATGAAAGTCCGCTGAGAACACAGTAAGCTCACTATCAATAGAAGTTGGCCACGCGAAAATACGAAGCTGTTTACTCAGCAAAGAAAATGCGGCGCGCAGCTCGGTAAGAATTTTATCGCCTAGACCCGGGCGATCCCCGCTTCCTGACATATTACTTCCACTGCCTTTTGTACCCGCCGAAGCGGCTCATACACATCCATATACCGACTGGCCTCAATCAAAGGCTCATAGACTGGCGCGGGTTTGGGCTCTTTCGGCAAAGGGTCTTGCCCCGGCAAAGAGGGAGATGTTTTGGGCGCCTCTACAGAGACCGGATCTGCAAATTGGAGTCGCAACGGAGGGGTTTCGCGGGTCACCTGGAGCAAAATCTCAGTTGGCGCTATTTCCTGCATCACACCAACCTCTCCAATTGCAGATGCTTTGGTTTCCGACATTCGAATGACCGAGAATAACTTGCTTTTATAGCTCAATAAGCTCTCATCTTCGACCAAGAGACACTTAAACTTGGATTCGACACTTTTCAAGAGGGTTTCTAAAATGACTTCCCGCTTAATATAACTATTGAGCACTTGTCCGTACAGAATTTGCTGAATCTTGGTCGGCTGTATGGGCTCAGTATAACGAAACTCTTTGGGTAGACCGTAGCCATCCGTCACCATCGCACCACCAATATAGACATTGGGGACGGGTGTGGCAATTAACAGATAGGTCAGACGAATCTCTTCGGGTTTCATCATTCCCCTCTTTTACTATATTACTGGACACTACTGACTTAATTTACTGCGAAGCCTTAAAATAGCTTGTGCGTGGAGTTGGCACACGCGTGATTCAGAGACACTGATGACCTCTCCAATCTCTTTCAAGGTCATATTCTCGTGGTAGTATAGGGCTATCAAGAGCTTTTCTCTTTCTGGCAATGAGGCAATCGCTTCCGCCAGTCGTTTTCTCAGCTCAATGGCCTCAAGTTCACCTTCCGGGTCAGGGCTGTTCTTGTCTTCGACTGTGTCAATCAAAGAGCTGGTGCTTCCACCTGAATCATCGCCCCAGTTCTCATCCAGAGATAAAAGCAAATTACTGCTTTCGGCGACAATGCTCTCAACTTTGGTCTTTGTCACACCCATTTCTTTAGCGATTTCATCATTGGTAGGGGTTCTACCAAGACGTTCTTCCAGTCTCGCCATGGTTTCAGAGAGATCTTTACTTCGTTTGCGTACCCCACGAGGAATCCAGTCCTGGAAACGGAGCTGATCAATAATCGCTCCTCGGATACGGGTCACCGCATAGGTCTCAAACTTCAGCCCTCTTTCGGGATCAAATCGTTCTACAGCCTCCATCAACCCCATGGTGCCGTAACTAATCAAATCTTCTTGGGCGATACTGACGGGTAGGGTAATTGGCAACCGACTGACAACATACCGTACTAGGTGCAGATATTTTAGAATCAGCTTTTCCCGTAGCTGCGGATTATTCGGGTTTTTACGGTATGAGCGCCACAGTTCAAACAGCTCCTGTGCCGCAGTAGGGTCAGGTGCTGGCTTGGTCGGTGAATTAATGGACGGCTTGGAAGCCGTTTTAGAAGCCTCTTGAGAAGCCTCTTGGGACGCCTCTTGCGACATCAAGTGCTTTCTTTCAACAGTAAAAAACAGTCAGTAGTTCTTGCATGTATTATAAAGCCTTCATTACAGAACCCCTAGCTTGGATGCTCTTTCCACTCATAAAATCATCCATATGAGGCAGATGACAAGATCTTAATGTTTCGGACAATTTTCTCGACTCAAGCACGTTTGTTTGAGATAACCCGTTCAAGCTTATTTTTTGTGTCTGTATTTGTGTGATTCAGTTGACGATGCTCCCGCCAACACCTGGCTTATCCAGCCTGCCTCGCTCCCTCAATCGGGGGACGGGCCATGCTTTTGCGGGTAGGACGCTTAATTTATCTATACCTTCTGGGGAAACACTCTTTCTTGGTACAAGGCCGGAGAAACGATCGACTCTCACCCCCCCTTACACCATTGAGCCCAGAGAGGTTTTTAGCCGTCTTGAAGCCTTTCAAGATGTTCTCAACACCCTACCCGAACTCTCCAAATACGGACCCTTCGATATCAAGCGACAGTTTATTTCCTTGCCCTCATCCGTGAGAAAACGGATTGCGCATGTGTTGGCCAATCCCCAATTGACCCCAGAGTTGTTACAAACACTAAGTAAACAAAGACAGCTCGGGATTATTGAAGAATGTGGGGATTTGCTCTTTGAGTTTTCCACACTGAGAGCACTACAGGCAAAGGTATTTCCAGATTCACTCGCAGAAGCCGTGACACGCTGGTACCAAAATACGACAGACAGATCTTTTTCCTTCCAGGACCGTCTAGAAAAATTGGTCTCAGCCTTGAGTCAGCACTGTGATAACAGGCCTATGCATTGCTTTGATGAAGTAGGCCTATCGCCTGAATTATCTAAATCAGATACTCAAACCATTATGGCCCTATTATTAACCAATCATGGTTATAGCCAGGGCGACCCAGCGTATCAAGACACAAAGAAACGCGTCCTCGATGAAGCCCATGAACTCAGTGATCAGATGAATCTGGGGGCCTTGCGCCGAAGTCTTTTTCGACTGACCGTCAGAGCGTTTGTGGCGTTTCCCTGGTTACCTGCCAGGTGGTTCAGTGTGCTGCCAATATACTGGTCTCGAAAAGCACTTAAAATAAAAGACCCCAGTTCTTTTACAGAAACCCTCTGTTGGCAGAATGCCCGCGATAAAATATCCGGGCGAAATGAGTTTTCCTATCTCAGGCCAGATCTCACCCGGCTGCAACGCAAGCAAATTTTAAAACCCTTTGAAACGCTCCAAGAAGTAGCCCTGTTGCTACCCTTGAGGAAGGCCTCCTCATGAAAACGATACCGATAACCCTTACCCCCTTGCGGGGATACCCAAACAGCGTCAAAACCGCAGAAGCAATCAAGGCCTTAAACCCACCGTCAGCTGGAGCGTGTCATGATAGTGCGTCAGTCCGCTTTGGGGGACAATCCCCGTGGAGCTCATTGTCTAAGGCACTAAAAACTCACCCAGGGCTTCAGGTTTATCAAACCCAAGAAAAACCCATTGATTTACACGCCCTGTTTGAGGCGTTCCCCTTAGAGACACAGAAACGTCTTTCATATCTGGAGCAGACCGTCCGCCCCAAGAGCATCACCGCCTTACAAAAATCTGGAAAGCTTGGTTTACTGGAAGAGTGTGCTGATCTTATTTTTGAATTCTACAAACATAGGGGCATCCAAAGCGGCCTGATTCGTCAAAAGCTTCTGGGGGAAGCACGGGCTGCACTAAACGAACTTCGAGCACTGCACGCAATTGGGACAGATGCTAAAAAACAGAAAATTCCACACAATGTCTTTCAAGAGGCCCTCAAACGGGTGGGCCAGCTGATTCCTAAGGGAACTTATCAGCGTTTTGTAGACCATATTGCCCTCCAACGTGGAGACCGTGAACGTCTGGACAGCCTCATTCCTTTATTAATTTTGAACACAAGCTGGTGCCAACAGACCCCAGAGTACCAAAACGTGGGGAAACGACTCCAAGATGAGTTGGCAGAGTTGAAACCGTATTTCTCTCCGACAAAAAGACTACTTCTTTCTATCTATGTCAGTGTGTTTGAAACATGTGATTGGCTGCCCACCGCCTGGTTTGCCTGGCTCCCCAAAAAGCTTACCGCCGATGCTCTTGGCCTGGGACCTATCAAGATGGAAGATCTCTACCGAATTCAAGACAATAAGCAGCGCGGACGGCAAGAGCTGGAGTTTTACCACCCTGGCTTGAGAGCAACACAGGCCAAACCGCAACTCAAACCCTTTGAAGCACTGTTTGAGGTGAGCATTCTCCAAGACATCCAGGCCCGGCAATTGCCCACCTGAGAGTTTTAGTGCTCCTGAATTTTTAGTGCTTTTGATCCTCAAAAAACGGCCTGAGCGTTAACAGGGCTGTATAGGTTGGCAGCACGTACAACGTTTGCTCGCTATCCATTGCTTCGACTGCGTGCATAACTGCGTGAACCGGGTTAGGCTCCAGGGTTAACACTGCTGGATCTACACCCGCATATTTAAGCCGGGTTGCCATATCTGCTGCTCGCGTGCCCGAAACCCAGATAGTTCGGTGCTGCGAGTTGGACTGCTGATGAGCAAGAGACAAAGACTCAAACTGCGCATCCCAAACCCAGGAAACATCGCGCCCGTCAGCATAATTATCGTTCAAAATCACACACAATTGACCTTTTGGGTCAGAGGCTACCAATTTTAAAACTTCTGACGCACCGACAGGGTTCTTAATCAGCATCACCATCACGGATTTCTTACGGCCCGCTTTATCTCTGATGGTGAGATGCTCTGCCCGACCGAAAACGGTCTGGTAATGCTGCAACGCCGTTTGGCAAGCTGCCCAGTCGTGCGGATGCTGGTCTCCTGCAATGGCTGGTGAAAATTCAATCAGCGGTGCCAAAGCCGCAAGTAAATTATAGACATTGAACAAGCCCGGCAGAGGCAGTTCAATTTGAACTGTGTCCATTTGATACCACTGCAGCGTGACATAAGAACGGTCTGGATAGAGCGTGACCTGTTTGGCGCAGACATCGGGCTGCGGTCGAGAAAAGCCACATCGAGGACAATGATAATGCCCCAGATGACCAAAATGAATCTGTTTATAGTGCAAAGCCGAATTACCAGAGAGATCCATCTGCTCGGCACAGCGAGGACACGTCGTCACCTCTCTGGGGAAGGGAACCAGGCTAGCCAGAGTATTTTCGCTGTCCGGGCTGTTTTCAGACCGGGAATCGGCTTCTCCGTAGTGGACGTGATCAATCCCAAACGTTTTAACATTAACAGAATAATGACTATCGAGACTGCTTGCATCTCCCAAGTGCGTGACCAAAGGGTCATCGGCATTCAAATACAAGGTCCTCGGCTTGGCTACATTGATTCCCGCTAAGATCATTCGAGCAGTTGTGTCGAGTTCCCCGTATCGATCCAGTTGATCGCGAAACAAATTCGTCACCACCAAGGATTGTGCGGGCATCTGTTCCATCACTGCCTTCAATGAAGCTTCATCTACTTCGAGGACAGCAGCATCCGCCGTGATTTCAGCCCAAGTATTTGTCTGCAGAGCCAGCGCTGTAGCAATCCCACCAAGCATATTGGCACCAAGGTGATTATTGATGACGCTAACAGGTGGCTTCAATGCACTGAGCAGTGCACTCATTAAGCCCGAAGTCGTGGTCTTCCCATTGGTCCCCGTAATGGCAATCACGGGTTTCAGGGTCTTCATCCCGCTGTCAGAATTCTGCCAGTCCTGATTCATGGCCGCTAAAATTCTAGGATTAAGCCCAAGGAGAATTTTACCAGGCAGACTCGTTCCTGCCCCAAAGCCGCTCAGCCGAATCAGTCCAGCAAGACCTTTACTGAGTAAAACGGCCAGGCGTGTCAACATGACTAAACAGAAGTAGCCGTTGCTTTTGCCAATTGGTGGTATGTCACCCCGTTTTCTTTCATCCGGGAAAGGGCTTCCTTCAGCCGATCTTCTGGGACAGTGAGGGCAACACGGAAGTAACCTTCTCCCTGAGAGCCATATCCTGTCCCTGGCGGCACCACAATCCCGCAACGTTCAAGCAACAAGCTGGCAAATTCCACGCTAGACATGCCAGTAGGAACGGGTACCCACAGATAGAACGTGGCCTTATTGGGTTTAAAATCCCATCCCAATTCATTAAGACCCGCCACAAAAATATCCCGGCGTCGGCCGTAGATTTGATTTAAATCCTGGGTTAAAGCATCCGATTGATTCAGACCCGCAATGGCGGCCTGCTGGACAGCCTTAAAGACACCACTGTCTGTATTGTTTTTTACTTTACCCAAGGCAGCAATGCCTGCGGGATTGCCCACGGCGAAACCCACCCGCCATCCAGTCATATTGTACATTTTACTGAGACTGAAAAATTCGACACAGACCTCTTTGGCGCCCGGCACGCTCAAGAAGCTGGGTGCCCGGTACCCATCAAAGGTCATCTCTGAGTAGGCATTGTCATGGCAGAGTAAAATATCGTACTGCCGGCAAAAAGCAACACATTCAGCCATAAACTCCTCTGTTACAATGGCACCCATTGGATTATTGGGATAGTTTAAAAAGAAAAGTTTGGCTCTACGAGCTATATCCGCTGGGATACTTGCCAAATCGGGTAAAAAGTTATTTTGTGCCGTCAGTGGCACCGTATAAGGCTCTCCACCACAAAGCAGTGTGTAGTTATGGTAGACAGGATAACCTGGTGACGGGCAAAGCACAACATCACCGGGGTCTACATAAGCCAAAATAGTATGTGCCAGGCCTTCTTTTGATCCAATTAAGGACAAAGCCTCTGAGCTTGGGTCGATAGAAACGCCAAAGCGACTCTGCATCCATTGTGCCACAGCATTTAAAAAATCCTTGGTCCCGTTATAAGGCGGATAATTGTGCGTTGCCGGATCGGCCACGGCCTCTTGCATCGCTTTGACAATCACAGCAGGAGTTGGTAAATCAGGATCGCCCACGCCCAGACTGATGATATCGACCCCTTTGGCCCGCGCTGCATCCACCTTGCGATCGAGTTCGGCAAAGAGGTAGGGTGGGATTTTACCGAGTTTTTGGGAGGGTTGTGGCATATCTTGGGGAGTCCTTTCTGAAACCGTGATGATAAAGCGCAAAACGCTAAAACTCAAAACTCTGAAAAGCAAGGCCGCTAAACACCAGTGCCGTCAGTCACTCGCTCGTGGTGACGGAGGCTTACTTTTGGTTTAATTTATATCATGAAAACAGATTGTGAACCCATTGTGAGCCGCATGAGCAACCAACTAAAACCTTCTACAACCCGAATGGCTGCCTATTATACACTGCCTGCAGCCATGATCGAATTTTCGAACGCAGTGGAACTTATCTGTGAATATCTCTGGGGTCTCAACGGGATTGAGAGTGTTGAAACCATTCTCGACGGGGAGATAGGTTCAGAAAAACCAAAAGGGCTTATTGTGGTTTTTGATCCTCAAGAAACCCGCCCTGAGAACTGGCTTTCATCATGGACAGATACGTGGGAAACAGATACTGGGGCAACTAACACCGTACAATCCATTCACAAGCCCATATTAGATTGTGTCAAGACAATTACACCTGAGGATTGGGAAAGCAGCTGGAAGCAATTTTGGCACCAAACCGCTGTGACAGAAAGCCTTTGGATTTGCCCCAGTTGGGAAACACCTCATGATGTTGCTCCAGGGACATGTGTGATTACGTTAGACCCAGGCAATGCCTTTGGCACAGGGGCACATGAAACCACACGATTAATGCTCCAGAGTATGGAATCGCTGACCAGCGAACCTAGAAATAGTGATTTTCACTGGTCTGACAAACAGGTTTTGGATGTGGGCACGGGGTCTGGAATCCTTGCCATCTATGCCGCACTGAGGGGATGCCGAAGTGTTCGCGCCATTGATAATGACCCAGTTGCTGTTAGGGTTTGCCGTGAAAATGCAGCCTTAAACCAGTTGGAATCCGCCATTACTGTCGACACAGTTCCTCTTTACGATCTCTGCTTAACTCGATATGACCTAATTGTGGCTAACATTTTGGCCGAAGTGATATTAGAACTGTTGCCAGAAATGCTGTTACGGCTTGAGCCTGGCGGAACTGTTTTATTTTCCGGGCTAATCGAAAAAACCTATCCAGCTGTTGAGCAAGCAATGACAAAGGCGGGCCTGGAAGAGATCAACAAGAAGCAACTAGGAGATTGGTTTTTACTGCATGGGAAATCCCCTTATTAAACCGCCCAGACGCTTTTTTTTAGAGCACTCCTTGATAGAGACCCAAGAAGGTCTATATCACTGTGATGACAATTTTCTGGTTGGGCATATTAAACAAGTATTAAGGCTTAAAGCGGGTCAGTCTCTCCAGTTGATTGACCCTGAGAAAGCCGAACTGTTGGATGTTATCCTGGAGAGCTACCCAGGAAAGCATACTGCCCGTTTCACTCTTGAGAAAAAAACCCTTTTGACCGAATTAATCCCCCCAGCTCAACCAACTGTGGTCCTTGCCAGCGCGCTACTTAAAAAAACGGCCTGGGAATGGCTTCTTGAAAAAGCGACCGAGCTTGGCGTAACCAGTATTGTTCCTCTTCAAACCACGCACACAGTGGTTGACCCATCAAAAGACAAAGAGGAAATATCGTTATCCCGATGGCGTAGTATTATCCGAAGGGCCTCAGAACAGTGTGAACGCTTGGTACAACCCGTATGTGAGTCACCCTGCACGTTGGATTCTCTGCTGTCAACGTTTGAAGATCACACCAAGCGTTCGGTGCTCAAATTTGCCCTGATTGAGCGGTATCCTGAACAAACGGGTCCGGACAACCGACAAAGCCTAATCACTGCACTGCAACACACCCTTGAAGAAAGAGCACACAGCCCCAATAAATTGCCAACCCTCAAGCAATTTTCAACTATTGTGTTATTCGTTGGTCCTGAGGGCGGCTGGCACCCAGATGAGCAACGTTGTCTAACCACTCAAGCGGGCGTCATTCCTATTACTTTGGGCAGAGCCATTTTAAAAAGCGAGACTGCCTCAATTAGCGCACTTTCTGTGCTGAATCAGGTTTTACAGGGGTTGCAGCAATGATGGATTCATTACAACC
>CAZZIY010000044.1:0-11243 GCA_964654525.1 uncultured Vampirovibrionales bacterium
GCCCGTAGCTTTTAAAGACGGGCAATGTCTGAGGATACTGCGTCAAGATATCAGGCACTGTCATGAGTGCTGTAATTTTTGCTCCAGATTGAGTGTCAGGGCTCATACTACAGGTTCTCCAAGTGCTTCGTGAGACTTCGGTGCTAAACTGACCGTGATTGCCTCCATGATACTGCGAACGGTTAACATCTCAAGCTGTGGATTTTTGAGGTTCAGTTGTTTGTGTTTACTGGCAGTTTGCGTTTGTGTTTGCGGCACGATGATATGTTGAAAGCCTATCTTTCGGGCTTCACTGATGCGGGCTTCCAGATGGCGGATAGGGCGAACTTCCCCTGTAAGGCCTATTTCACCTGTCACCACGGTGCTGCTTCGGATGGAGAGATTGCGCGCACTGCTGATGATGGCCAGAGCAATGGCCAAATCTCCAGCAGGCTCTTGGATGCGCACGCCGCCGACGGCGTTGACGTAAATATCTTGGTGTGAAAAATCTAGCCCCAGCCGGCGCTCCAGCACGGCGATAATTTGGTGGAGCCGGTTATATTCTACGCCATTGGCCACACGGCGCGGGGTCGCATATGACGATTGACCAACCAGTGCTTGTACTTCAACCAGATAAGGTCGACTGCCTTCCACAGTGGCCGCTATTACACTGCCAGGATTTTGGTGTGAGGTTGATTCTGAGAGAAACAGTTCGCTAGGGTTGCTCACTTCCTTTAGTCCGGCTTCGCCCATCTCAAAGACGCCGAGTTCATGGGTGTTGCCAAAACGGTTTTTCACGCTACGGATCAGCCTGAGGGGTTGATAAGGGTCTCCTTCAAAGTACAAGACGGCATCCACAGTGTGCTCTAGCAGCTTTGGTCCAGCTACAGCCCCTTCTTTGGTAACGTGCCCGACAATAAAAATAGTGACTCCCAGTCCCTTGGCCACACTCATCAGTCGGGTTGCACATTCTTTAATCTGACTCTGGCTGCCGGGGGTACCAGATAGATCATCCGTATAGATTGACTGAATGCTGTCGATGATGACCACCTGTGGCTTTTCGCTTTGGATGTGTTGAATGATTTTTCCTAGCTGGTTTTCTGCCAACAGATGAATGTGGTCAAACGCTTGATGATTATTTTGCTTTTGGCCTTGCTTATGACTTTGACTCAGGCGCTCGGCCCTGAGTTTGATTTGATAGGGTGATTCTTCTCCGGCAACGTAGAGGATGCTCATCTCAGGAGAAGCCAACTGCAGTGCCGTTTGAAGCATTAACGTTGATTTCCCTATGCCAGGATCACCGCCCAATAAAATATAGGCGCCCGGAAGAATCCCCCCGCCCAGGACACGATCAAGCTCTTGGAAACCAGAAGAAAAACGCGTTCCTTGTTCGGCTGTTACCTCACTGAGCGGCATTAAATACGTGACAGGCAGCCCTTTGACAGCACGAGAGGCTTGTTTTGAAGCAGAAGAGGAGGGTTCAACATCACGGACACACTCTTGCAAGGAACCCCACGCTTCACACTCTGGGCAGCGTCCCAGATAGAAACTCGATTGCGCCTGACAGTGTGTGCACTGGAAATATTGTTGTGTTTTCGCCATTCACCTAGTACTCGTCGTCATAATCTTTGAGGACAACGACGGATTCTGGCTCTATGGTGTCAGCAGTCATCATGTGCGTATGCGCATTGTGAGCGATCTCACTGCGAGAATGAGGGTCATTACTGATACGGTTAAAGGTTTCTTTGGCCCGGTTGGTCGTTTCGGCTTGGTTTATGGCCTCAGTATTTTGCGCCTCAGTATTTTGCTGTCCTGGCAAGTACTTCTGATACAAGGCGTTATCCGCTGCAGCTGCAGGCTTGGATTTTTCTATGTAAGCGGTGGTGGTTTCTCCTGGAAGTTGAATGTTATTCTCTGGGCGGACAGTAGAGGAGGGCTCATCGGCAAATTCTGTGAGCAAATTGACAGAATACGGGGTGGTGGCAATGACTAACTGCCTATTTTTAATCTGAACCAGGTACAAATCTTTTCCTTTGGCCAGTTGAGCAGAACTAAGCACATCAAATTGATGATTATCTGTGGGATCACCTTGATTTTGGTAGGCTCTCATTAAGTACTGCTGCTTGTTAAGATCACCTTGCGGCATCGGTTTGGATGCTTTTACGGCGTTTGCTTTGTTCTGCGAAGGGCGAGAGAGTTGTGAGAGTGATGTGGGTGTCTCTCCAGACCCTTCATGAGAGACTGTGTACTTATTTTGGAAAGCTTGAAACCAGAGTGGATACCGCTCTTGCATAAAGGGGATGCCGTATTTTAGTCCAGCAACGATCATGGCAACCACGCCAATAACGGATAAGATTATCTGGCCGAGGTCAATCCCGTGATCACTGGCTGCATCTTGGTGTCTGGTAAGTGAAGCAAGTGGAATTCCTGTGTCCCCTTCTTTTAACTCTTGAACGGGGGCTTCTGATTGAACCGCAGGGGGGTCTAATGTAGTAACAGAAGGGCTGTTATTCTCTGGTTCTAAATGGATGGGTGAAGCTGAAGCTACGGGCGGCAAACTGGCAGGTTTGTTCGGCTGGGTTACAGTTGTGGAAGGGGGAGAGCTAGCCGGTTGGGAAAGCAAGGGCTTTTGTGAAAGGCTCTGAATAGGCTGTGTAGTCTGAATCGGTTGAGACTTTGGATTGATGCCGCTAGTCGGCTTAGCATTGGGCGTTGCGAGCTTTGAGGATTCTGTCTTCTGGGTTAGAGCCTGTTTTTTTGCAGCTTGATTGAGTAAGACAGAGTCCACTTTCTTGAGTGAGCTGGCCGTCGGGCCTGAGTTTCCTGGGGGCGCGACATCGTCTAATTCTTCAATATTCATATAAATCTGATTGGCATTAATCGTAATAGCCGTGCTTTTTCCACGTCGCTCTACTTTCACAGCGCCACTGGAAGTTAAACTGCCAGGGATGTCAAAACCAGGTTTGTTACCTGTACTAAAGGCGTTATCCGGTAACTCAATGGTCATTTGAGTGTCAGATCGGTGTATCTGGGCATCAGGAATGAGGCCTGGATCAATGGTTACATTGATAGAGGGCTTCTTGGCATCTTGCCGAATACTGAGCCCACGAGAACCAGCAAAACCAGGAGTTAAGGAGGAGTGAAGTGCTGCTATTAAGAGCATTGAGCCAAGCAAGGCACGAAATAAACGGTGCATCGGTAAGAGACCTTTAATCAAGTAATCAAGCTTTTGGGTGTCATGTAAGCTTCAAGAAGCTAAAACACGCGGAATGTTCCCTTACATTGTAGCGAAAAGCAGTGGAACTGAAGCGGTATCTTATCTGAGTGATACACGTCTTCACATTTACTACATGATTAAATCTTCACGGTCCATCTGCTTGACCTGAATTTGCCCATTAGAGAGTGAAAATTTAAACTGGCGCGTTTTGTTGCCGCCCACTTCTGCCTTATCTACCACGTAACCCAGTTTGGTGAAGAGCGTTTTAATCACCGTGACGTTACGAGACCCTGTGTTGAGAGAATTGGCACCGCCTCCAAAGTTGAACATCTGAGCACCACCAACGATGCGGACGAGAACATTTTGCTTTTGGCCTCCGTTCTCTTGATATTTTTTAATCAGTTCAGGTACGGCAACATCAGCATACTTCAGCATGTTGGCATCCCGATTGCCTTGCTCAATACTGCTTTCGGGGAGCAAAATGTAGGCTATACCGCCTATTTTAAGCTTTAAGTCGTATAACGTAATTGCAATCCCACTGGTGAGGTTTCCGATGCTGTAGACAACATCGGGATTTTTGCTGACTTTGATTGTCCCAATTGGGACGGGTTCCATAACTTTGTTGGGCATAGGTGTGGGTTTCGTAATGGGTTTCAAGGTGGCTGTTAGGGGTTTCTACGATACTTCGATGTTGTTCATACTTTCGGTGAAACTATCAATGATATGTTGGAGGTCAATCAGTTTGGCTAGCGTGAGATCAAGATACAATTGATCGGGTACAACTTGAATTTCTTTTAGGGCTTCCAAATCCAAAGAGTACATCATCCCGTCACTGCCGACTCCACTGCCGACCATCATGCTGAAAGCATCGGCCAAGTGAACATAAGCGACCAAAGCGGGGAGTTTTTTATCCAGTATGGCTTCTTTTTTCAGTTGGGAAGGCGAGTGGTGGTAACGAATCACTTTGACCAGGGATTCGGGCAAATTCCAGTGTTCAGCAACTTTCATCCCTACCATCACGTGGTTAATCCCGAGAACTTCTTCTTCAGCGGCCACAAAATCGATTTTTTTCTGAGACGTTAACGCCTCAATATTGGCGTAATTGGGGCCAACGTACTCTCCTAAAATGATTTTACCGATATCTCGCAATAAGGCCCCGGTAAACGCTAGTTCTGGGTCAATGAGTCGTCTCTGCTCAGCCAAATGTTTGGCATAAACAGCACACGTAATGGCATTTAACCAAAGCGAACCTCTGGAAAGTCCGTAACCAGGAACTGAACGATCGAGTGCAAACTTTGAAATAATGATGTAGACAATACTGCGCAGTGTATTCATCCCCAGGATGGCAACCGCTTCTTTTACTGTCTGGATTCTCCGTGAAAACCCGTAAGCGGCAGAGTTGCAAAGACGCAAAACATGGCTGGTCATCGTGGCATCAACCCGAATAACGTTGGCCAATTTTTCTGCGTTCACATTGGGGTCTTCCATCATCCGAGAAAGACGTAAGGCCGCTTCTGGAATACTGGGAAGGTTATCAACTTTAGCTAGAATGTCTCTAAGACTGATTTTTGGCGGTTGTCCTGGTGGCATACCCAATTACCTGACTTTATGAAGACGTATTTCAACCATAAATAACGAAAAAAAGGTTTGACTCAGTATACGATCAAAAACGATAGATAAAAGTCTATGAGGACAGGGCTAGATAAACAATCCCCCTTTTAGGCATATTGTAGGTGACAAAATTTGATTTGTTTTTCATTTCATCCAGGTTCATTGTCAGGAAACATTCATGAAACCCGCTCCAATTCTGGTAAAAAAAATGGCAGAGTACTTTCCGCCTTTTGCTTGGTTTTTGGTGTTTGTGGCATTAACCCTGGGGGTGTTTATTAACTTTTCCAGTGATTTAAGACGTAAAAGCACTGCTTACCAAGGGTTTTCAGCAGAACAATTTAAGAAAACCAGACGTTTATCCGCGGCTCTAAACCGAGTTGAAAGGATTAACAGTCGCTTAGAGTCCGAAATTGCGTTGTTGAACCATGATATTGCTCGTGAGCTCAAGCAGGCATACCAATATACTTATCAAAAAAAGTATGACCGCCTCTCTAGCATTGCAGGTGTCAAACCCTGGCTGGGGGATGGTTTGGAAATCACTTTGAAAGATGCCCCGTCACAAGCTTCCCGCTCGCTGAGCCGACTCAATGAAAATCCCAATGGCGGAATTGTTCACAATACAGATTTGGTTTTGGCGATGAACACGCTCTGGACATTGGGAGCGCAGGCTGTTTCAATTAATGATCAACGGATTCTGGCTGGTACCGCCATCACTTGTGCTGGACCGATTATTCTGATTAATCAGACGCGCATGAGCCCACCATTTGTCTTTAAGGTCGCAGGCCTTAAGCCAGAACAAATACGACGCCTCGATCAACGGGGGAGTTACTTTAATTATCTTAAATCCTACGGAATTTCGGTGGATATTGCCCAAAAGAAGGTGAGTATCCCGGGGATCTCATAAATCGAGTGCTTGCTAGTTCTAGCTGCTCTTTCTTATAATGGGCCTCTGATGAAAATGCCGCATTCACTCCAATTTTTAGTGCTTTCTGTTCTGGCCATCGTGGTTGGCTTTTGGACGGCCAATAGTATTCAATTCACCATGACAGAAGAAATATCGATTTATCTGGCTATGGGCCTTATAGTAACAGTGGATCTCTTGATTGAAGGGGCAAACCACTATTTAGAAGGGCATTTTAACTGGAAAACCATTACATTTAACTATGCCATTAGTCTACTACTGGCAGCATTGTTCCTTAAAATGGGCCAGTTGATGCGGGTGGATCTGTATATCGCTCTGTTTATCGTGTTTGGTGTCAAATTGTTTAGTAATCTTTCTTACATTTCTCAAAAATTCTTTTCAAATCAACGGCTTTAATACAATAATGACTGGTGAAGAGTTTGGTTAAGAAGCATTTGGAATTCTCTGTCATGCCAGGTTTGTGACAGCTACCTAACGTCTTTTGCCAGAGTTTATTTTATTAACATCAAGGGGATTGGTCTCGTTATGGAAAACCAACAGTCAAGAAATGGTAAACAACTGAATCTGGGAACTCCAGCCTCCTTGTTTGATCCCATTCCACCGCGTCTGAGCGCTACTATTAAAGTCGCCGGCGTCGGCGGGGCTGGTAGCAACGCTGTTAATCGGATGATTGCCAGCGGTATGACCGGTGTTGAATTCTGGGTGATGAATACCGATGCACAAGTGCTGGAAATGGCCGGCAGTGACAAACGGGTTCAATTGGGACAAAAAATTACACGGGGGTTAGGAGCAGGTGGAAATCCAGCCATTGGCCAAAAAGCGGCCGAAGAAAGTCGTGATGATATCACGGCTTCTTTGGAAGGGGCTGATATGGTCTTTATCACTGCCGGTATGGGTGGTGGTACAGGGACAGGGGCTGCTGCTGTGGTTGCAGGCATTGCCCGAGATCTGGGCGCTCTGACGGTTGGTGTGGTTACCAAGCCATTTACGTTTGAAGGACGCCGGCGCCAACAGCAGGCTGCTCAAGGCCTCGAAGCGCTCAGAGAAGCGGTTGATACCCTGATTGTGATTCCTAACGATAAGCTGATTGAAGTGGTTGAGCGCCGAACCACCATGCAGGAAGCCTTCCGAATTGCAGATGATATTCTACTTCGCGGTGTACAAGGCATCTCTGACATTATTACGGTTCCTGGTCTTATTAATGTCGATTTTGCCGATGTTAAGGCTGTGATGAGTCTTGCGGGTTCTGCCATTATGGGTATTGGTCGAGGCTCTGGTGAAGGCCGTGCCTTGGAAGCTGCCCGTATGGCGGTGAATTCGCCCTTACTGGAAACCTCGATTGAAGGCGCCAGTGGTGTGATTTTCAATGTTACTGGTGGGCCAGATATGACACTGCATGAAGTGAACGAAGCGGCCGAAGTGGTTTACCACGCTGTTGATAAGGATGCCAACATTATTTTTGGTTCTGTCATTGACGAGCGTGTGCAAGGTGAGATTCAAATTACCATTATCGCCACGGGCTTTGATCTCAAAGCGCGAGGGGGTCGTGGTATTGAAATACCGGATACGATTCGCACGCCTTTTGAAACACAACGCACTGCGCCTCAACCTCAAGGGGGTGCTCTTCAGAAAAGCACGCCACAGGCATCACCGGTTAACGCCAGTTACACGCAGACGACTTCTGCTACAAATACTTCTTCTCTTTCTCCGGCGCCATCGCCAGTTCCAGCTTGGCTGAGTGATACATCCTTGACGAGCACTCCATCCAGCTCACCCCGTACTCCGGCGCAAGCCGCCGTGCAGGAGACGGCTCGGAAAATTCTGGACTTGCCGGACTTTCTCAAACCTCGCAAGTAGTTCGTCATTTATCTTTTCTTGGTATGAGTGCCGCAGAGACCTCCCTTGGTTTTTGCGGCCTTGTTTATGTTGACGTATTTACTTGCTAGACTTGTTTTTATGGAGGATTTTAAGGTGACACATTCTGTCTATGCAACAAATACAGTGCAGGCTGTGACGTTGATGGACGATCACGATGGTTTGCACGTGCGTTTGCTAGATCAGAGACAACTGCCTGCGGCTGTTGTCTACACACGAATTGAGACAGCAGAGCAGATGGCAGATGCTATTACGCAGATGATTGTTCGTGGAGCCCCAGCGATTGGTATCGCTGGGGCCTATGGGTTTGTATTGGCCTTGCACGAGTCCATCCAACGTAATCCTGATGTTCCGTCGTTATTGATGTCTATGTCCTTAACCGCCACCAGGCTAAAGGCCGCACGTCCAACCGCAGTCAACTTAGCCTGGGCTGTAGACCGCTTAATGCAGGTATTACAAGAAAAACTTGCTTCTGGAGAGCCCTTGGCATTGGTTGTACAAACGGTTCGACAAGAGGCCCTTTCTATTCATGAGAAAGATTACCTGGGTAACCAACAAATGGGCCGCTACGGGGCTACTTTATTGCCAAAAGGGGCTAAAATCCTGACCCATTGTAATGCAGGGGCACTGGCAACGGGTGGTTACGGAACAGCACTTGGGGTGGTTCGTGCTGCTTATGAAGCTGACCCTACTATCCGGGTGTTTGCTGATGAAACCAGACCCAGACTGCAGGGGGCTCGCTTAACCGCTTGGGAGTTGATGCAGGACGGTATTCCTGTGACATTGATTGCAGATTCGATGGCTGCCGTGGTGATGCGAGACATGGGAATTGATGCGGTGTTTGTGGGCGCAGATAGAATTGCAGCCAACGGGGATACAGCCAATAAAATCGGAACATATCAATTGGCCATTACGGCTAGAGCCCACCAGGTACCGCTTTATATTGTCGCACCATTGTCTACCATTGATTTATCTCTTGCTGAGGGAGATTTGATCCCCATTGAAGAGCGGGATCCTGATGAGGTACGCTGTGTTTTTTCAGAAGATGAAAGAGAGTTGATGGTGTGGTTAGCTCCACAGTCAGTTTCTGTGTTTAATCCGTCCTTTGATGTCACCCCAGCGCGCTATATCACGGGAGTGATTACGGAGAAAGGGATCGCCTATCCTCCTTATGTTCAGTCTTTAGCGGCGTTGTTTCAATAGCGTATTTTCACCACGCCCAGACTGTATTCATGCCCAGTCTAAGAGAAGCCCATGACAGGGTAGGGTGTTCCCCGAATTCACACAGATGGATATAATCTTTATAGGATTTATAGGATTTCGGTTTACAAATCAGGATAGAGAGACCTTAAAGAGGACCCAGATGCTCAGTCCTTTCATGTCAGGGATGATTTGGTTCGGTGCGTTTTCGCTCTGGTTCGTCGAGCAATTTGCGCGAATGCTGCGCCATTATAGAGTTGCGGCTGTTGGCCTGTGCGCTGTGATATTGCTTATGGCGATGCTTTGCCAAGGCGGGCAAGGCTTAGGGGTTTTTGCGCGAGCGGCAAAGAATTCTCCTGTGAAGATGAACAATGTTCGTTATCAAGCGGGACAGTTGGGGCAAACGTTGGATGTGCTTCATCGGATGAATCAAGATATAGACGGGCACTTGCAAGAAGAGGGCCGGGTGAGTGCTCTTGGTGCAAAAGTAGACGGAGATGTCTTGTTGTTGGCTGCGGCTGTGGACGCTGCTAAAGGGGCTGCGCCTGGCCGTTCTGTGGGAGCGCCAATGCCCTCTGGTGACGATGAGTTGAGTTCTAATATTAAGTTGGGGCGTCAAGACCCCTTTATGCCAGCTGATGCGGCTCCTGTTGTTGTGAAGGGAGCTGCTGTTAAGGTCGTTGAAAAAGATCCGCTTGAGCTATTAGAATACTCAGGCGTGATTGGTGATGTAGTCAGTGCTTCTGGTCGTTTAATGCCGGCTAAAAACCCGGTTGCCATTGTGATGGCTAAATCCGGCTCTGCTCAAAAGACTTTTGTGAAGCAGGTGGGTGAGTCGTTTTCGGTGAATGAGTGGACTTACCAGATACGTAAGATAGAGTCCGGGCGGCTGCTACTGGTGGTGAACGGAAAGACGCGTGAACTGCCGTTGGCTTCGTTTAGAGACAGTACGATGGCTGCCGCGTCGTCTGGTTCTTCAGGGTTTCCTGGGGCTGATGGTCTTCCTGGTTCTGAGTCTGCTGCTGGTGGCTCTCACGGTGCGCCGTCGGGCGGGCCCTCTGGGCTTGCTGGGGATGGAGATGGAGGCTCTTCTTTGATGGGTGGTGTCCCTAAGCGCCCTAAGGAGCTCGGTGAGCTAGAGAAGCTAAAGGGGTTATAGATGCTATCTGATTTTTTAAGGCGAAAATTACTGGCACTGGGGCTTGCCTTTGGTCTGGCTGTCTCTCCTGTAATAGCCTGCGCTGAAGACATGCAGGACGTCTCTCCGCTTCATGACCTCTCTTTATCGGACCAGTTGGACCTGCCGGGTGGCGGTCGAATTGTCAGTGTGGATGTGGAAGCCTTTGATATTCGTAACCTATTGCGAGAAATGGCCCGGCAAGGTGGGTTTAACTTAATGTTAGACGACTCGGTCAAGGGTAATGTGACTGTGTCTTTAAAGCAGGTGACGTTAAACCATGCGATGCAGTCGATTACAGCTATCGGGGATATTGCACTGGTTCAAAAAAACGGAAATATCTTTTTGGCGATGTCGAAAGATGCTGCCAGAGATAAAGGTTTGGACAGAGCTTTAACCAAAATTATTCCGGTGCATTATGCAACAGCCTATAAAATGGCAGGTTTTTTAAATCAAACCCTCTTTGCACCCGATCCTAATGCGGCGGGTGGTGCAGGTGCCGCTTCTGGAGGGCTCGGTGGTGCTGCTGCAGGTGGGGCCGGTGGCCCTGGTGCTGTGATGAATGCGATTCCGGAACCCGCAACGAACAGTGTGGTTATTGTTGGTACAAAGCGCCAAATTGAACTTGCTGAGCAAACCATAAAGGCTTTAGACGTACCCCGTAAAGGTCGGATTTATTACTTGAGCCATATCACCCCAGTCCAGATGGCCTCTAATTTGGCAGCCAGTGTCTTTAATGAAGGCGTTACGATTTTTTCGGGCGGTTCGTCATCGGGAGGAAGCTCTGGTGGCGCTTCGGGTGGTGGCGGTGCTTCCGCTGGTGGCGGTGGGTCTTCGGGTGGTTCGTCGTCAGGTGGTTCCTCTGGCGGTTCTTCGGGTGGCGGTGGGACTGTAACGGCTGGGCAGTATAACCCAACAGCGGTGTCATTATTGACGCAGTCTGAAAGTCTGGTTGAAGGCAGTGGTGTCAACACCTTTGGTTCTGGCGGCGGTGGTGGCGGTGGTGGAGCCGGTGGTGGTAGCGGGACAGGAACAGGATTGCTCTCTCAAACCTTAACCCTTCGCGGCACGGTAAAATCTTCGGCCAATGTATCTATCAACCCCGTGGGTGTGGTGATGGTCCCCGATGCCAGGCTGAGTACACTCACAATTCTTGGAACGCCAGAACAGCTGGCTCGTGCGGAAAAAATGATCCCTATTTTTGATGCCAGATTACCACAGGTGGCCATTGAGGCTTCATTGGTGGAAATATCCGAAAGAGG
>CAZZIY010000045.1:0-11148 GCA_964654525.1 uncultured Vampirovibrionales bacterium
AATCTTGTTTAATGGCCCCCTTTCTCAACCCAGTCATAGGCTGTGATAGCCCTAAAGAACCTGATCACCACCATCAGATAGGCCCTCTCTGCGTCGCAGTCTGTACGTTAGCTGATGACCCTCTAAAAGACAGACTGTCACAGATGGAGATTCTCCCAGATCTCTTGATTGGCGCACTCCACACAGAAAACCTTGGCATTGAGCAGATCATCACTTACTGCCTGAGTAACCCTCAGATTCGCTATCTTATTCTCTGCGGAATGGACGGCAGTAAGGCGATTGGGCATCTGCCAGGCCAATCCCTAATGGCACTTTACGAAAACGGCATCGACGAAAACGGGGTTATGATTGGTGCTTTGGGCAAGCGCCCTGTTATCCAAAATTTATCTGTTGAGGCCGTTGAGCACTTCCGCGCCACTGTTTGCGTCCTGAATTTTATTGGACTGCAAGACCCTGAGGTGATTCGACAACACATTTTAGAGACCCAAGCCAGTAATCCCGGATCTGCCCCCCGCTTTGATTTAACGAAGAATGTGTCCGTCTTCCAACGCGATTTTCCATTGATTCAAGGCTACAAGCACGCGCACATGATCTCTGACCCAGGAGGTTATGTGATCATTTACACAGATCTGACCCGAAAAATTATGACACTCGAACATTACGACACGGCCGGATGCTTACAACGAGTGATTGAAGGCAATAGTGCCACCCAAATTTATACACCTCTATTAGAGCTGGATGTCATTACGCGACTGGATCATGCGGCATACATTGGCAGAGAACTAGCACGGGCAGAACATTGCATACACAGCCAGACCCTCTATGTTCAAGACGCGCTTGAAACAGCACTTGAAGAGACTCTCGTCTAACCGAGCTTAACTAGTGATGATGCCCGCCGGGACCGTGAGGATGACCGTGTTGAAGCTCTTCTGCAGAGGCTTGGCGAATGCCCACCACTTCTACTTCAAAGTGGAGCACTTTGCCAGATAGGGGATGGTTTCCGTCGAGCAGCACATGATCGTCTTGAAACCCTACGACAGAGGCAATCACGGTTTCTCCAGACTCAATACCCAATTGGACCATGGCGCCCTCTTTAGGAGGCTCTCCTTGAAAAAGCTCTCGACCTACCTTAAACGTGAGGTCTGGATTGTAATTCCCATAACCCTCTTCGGGATTAACGCGGACCTGTTTTTTTTCGCCCACGGCCACTCCAGACAGGCTGGCTTCTAGGCCAGGAATGATATTTTGATGCCCATGAAGATAGTGCAAGGGCTGTGAGGTTTCCGTCTGGTCCAGAATCTGCCCTGCATCATCTTTTAATGTGTAGGCAATGGCAACAACCGCATTGTTCTGAACCGTTTCTGTTTGGCTGGCATTCATCGGAAAACCCTTCTATTGTTAATACTATTTCATTCAACGCACAGTTGACAGGGTACCACAGGCCCGTCCATTTCTCTTACAGAAATTTTACCTGTGAGCAAAACGGGCGCCTATTCTTCTTTTTCCAAGAAGGTCTTCACCATCACCCGGTTTACCCCTTGTGAGCGACTGATCTGCGTGGCCAACTCGTGGAGGTTAATATTCAGATTTCCGCAATTAATCATGTAATTAAGCTCGACTTCTTCTTTGTCAAAATTTTCCTGGGCCTTCACCTCAATAATGTCCTGCTTAAACTTGGTGTCCATCCACTTCAAGGTTTTTCTGGCCTGCAGTGGGTTTAAGGAAAGTTCGACTTGTAAGCGGTTATATTCTTTTAGCCGTTTATTTAAGAACTTCTGTTCCAATTTCCCTACAAAAAACAACACCAACACCGTAAACGCTGATGCTGTAAACGCCAAATCCGTCAGGCCAATCCCCACCAGCATCCCAATACTGCCCGCATTCCAAATACTGGCCGCAGTGGTAAGCCCCCGAACTGAAGAGCCGTACTTTAAGACGGCGCCCCCGCCAATAAAACCAATCCCACTAACAATTTGAGCTGCTACCCGGGCAGGGTCATTGCCTTTTCCAACAGAAGATAAAATATGAGGTGTTACGGGCAGTCCTGTAAAAAAGTCTGAAAGCGAGACCATGGTGAAGACCGCCGCCCCAAAGGTCACCAAAATATGGGTTCTCAGTCCAGCTGATTTATGATAGAACTCGCGTTCCATACCAATCATCGTGCCGCACACCACTGCCAGCAGCATCCGTTCGATGTATATCATATGCGTTGAGGAATCTAACACGTTAAAAAACCGCCACCCGTCCTAAAATGAGCCCAATCCTAAAATCAGTTCCGCGAGAGGGATCTTCCTATTATAGCAATTTTCTCAGGGCACTACCTACGCAAAATAGGCAAAAACAACCACTATAAGTGTTTATTAGGCGTGCTTGAGATTGATTTCCAAAATAATATTGGCGACATCCCTCTGCCGGTAAATCATCTTCTGCAGCATCTGGTATAAATCGTGTCGTAACACAAACTTCTTCGCATCAGGTTCTTCATTATAAAGCTTCAACAAGAGATGACTGACTTTAGCGTCTACAGCCACTTCAATGCTCTGGACTTCAGCCACAGATTGACGAACATCTCTGGGGTCTTTTAAGGCTTTCAGCTGACTGGTCATCCCTAAAAGCAAATCAGCGGATTGTTCTAGACGATCTACGAGTTGGGTGAGATCCCCCTCCCAACTACGAAGCTGAAACAGTTCGACGTGTTCTTGGACCTTAAAGGCCAATTTAGGTAGTTTGTTTAGCCCAAAGCACAAGGCGTGAATATCTTCACGGTCATAGGGGGTGATAAAGCTCGAACAAAGAGCTTCCACCAGATGATGGGTGGTATCGTACGACTGAGTTTTGTTGGCAATAATGTGATGTCCAATTGTCTTTATTTCGGCTGCGTCTGTGGCTTGAAACAACTCCTGCAACAAAGTCACACTTTGGTGAGCATATTGACCGGCTTGCTCAAAAAACGTGTAAAACTGCTGCTCTTTCGGCAAGATACTGAGATTAAATCCCATCGGGCACCGTCCTGTTACTCTGCATCGGAATTTTTTTCAACACAAATTTAGTTTAGTGTATGAAAAACGCGTACAAAACAAAACCCACGTTCTTTACCCGAACTTTATCCCTATTTTTTGAAATAACTGGTCGCTTTTCTCTATGCCACAGCCACTTCTTTTAGATCAGAGACAGCAGCCTGGATAATTTCTGGCGTGATCGGCTCTGGGGTCTTTCGGCTTTCTTTGCGTTTGAGACCTGAAGACTCCGCAGACTGCTTTAAAGCCTTACAAAAGCTCATCATAATATCTCGGGCGTTTCGACCCCTTACCGATTTCCCCAGTGAGTCCATCGCTGCTTTGATAGGCTGAGGCTCCACTGGAAAACCTGCATAACTTAAGCCCTTGGCTGCAGCCCACAATGTTTGCTCCTCGTCTAGAGCTGGAAGTCCATATCGGGCCGTCGTCTCTGGAAACATCATTGCTAATCCATCTTTCCAGGCTTTATCTGCACCATCCAACATGGCAGGGACCCCGTCTGTCACAAAGATAAGATTGGGGGCCATACTCCGGATTCGCTCAAACCGCTTAAATAAAGGTTCTGGCATGTCGTCAGGTCCCATAATCATTGCCGTAGATAGTTCATCCAAAAACATCACCACCCGAGGTTTGGCTTTTTGCTTTTCAATCCAGTCGTATAGGGGCTTTAGGCCGCCATCGGCATCATCAGCCAAAGCAAAGGCCAAGGCATTCATCGTAAAACTGGGTACTTTTTTTGTGGCAAGATCGGTTTTGAGCTTGCCCAAAAAAGTGCTTTTTCCATTGGAAGACTCCGCTGTAATCATACAGTCTGCTTGCGTTACAGGTCGTTTAAGTAGACGGTCAATCATGGTTTTTTCCAACGGGACTGCCCCAGGCGTAGACGCGGAAACCCCGATGGGGTAACGAGGGCAATAGAAACCATCTCGGTACAAACCCGCTGGCTTTGGGTGAACGGGATGACATAGTTTATCCAACACAGGCAAGCTGCCTCTGAATTGAATAGATTGAAGCTGCAAAGTCACCGTAAACTCCTCACCGCAAAAAGCGTTTTCATTTTCACACACTCGATAAAACCCGAAGCTATATAAGAGGGGCATTCATTAATATGAGGGGGCATTCATTTTCCATGGGCACAAAACCTCGAACAAGTTTTTTGATGCTAGAGATTATTGTAAAAAAATGTATCAAGTTACGTTTGAACTTTGGAGGATTTGGGTACAAGGACGATAAAAATATATCCGAGGTATATATTTCTGGAGCGCCGTTGAATGGTTCAAATTCGCCCTGGTAACGTCACCGCATCCGTTAACTTCGTCACAACCCGTCCCAGTATTAGTGAGGAAACCCTCGCTGATGCTCCGAGTCACGTACCAACAGATAGCCACACAGGTGGCTATTGCGGCAATCCCCCGCTTGGAAATCCAGGACCACTCATCCCGATAAAAATTGATGTGAAACAACTGGAAGAGCTTCCCTCACTCGGCACGGGGTTTAGAACCATTCTGAAACAGTTTCTCGCACGTGCCCAAAAGCTGATGCACGGCGCCTTGAAAGAGCAAATTCTGGCTCTCAGCAAAGAATTTGGCGTCGCCCCCCAAAAAGTTTTCCGCGCCGCTAACCAAGTGATTGCCAAAAACCCGGCATACCAACAAAAACTAAAAGATGCTTCCACAGAACTCTATAAAGCAATCAGTAAAGCAGCACATGCCAAAGCCGATGGTCAACGTCTGGCAACCCACGATCTCATTCTGGCCATTCAAAAAGCGAATAAAGTACAGGCAGACGTTTACGATGCGGCGGCACGTGAAGCCCTTGGAAATCACGGCTACTGTCCGGTTATTCCCCCTCCTGTCACGCCCCAAAATATCCCTATCAGCCAAGCGCTAGATTAAAGTCAGCCAATTAGAAAGTCAGCCAGTTAGATAGAGACAGACAATACGGCAAAAGCCCCTGAACACTCAGGGGCTTTTGTCTTTTTGAGAGCAAATTTTCTTAAAAACCTTCCATCACCGCTGGGATGAGACCCGCATGTCGGGCCCGCTTTACGGATCGTGCCAACTGGCGTTGATAGTAGGCACTGACACCCGTAATGTGACGGGGTAAAATCTTACCGCGGTCCGTTAAAAACTTACGGAGCAGGTGGACATCTTTATAATCGATATACTCAATTTTGTTTTTGAGGAAGTAGCAGGGTTTTTTATCCCGGCGCTTCATCTTCATTTTGGGCTTGGCTCTCATGGATTCTGTTTCACCTGTTTCTATGACTCCAGCAAGCAGAGTCTATTGCATAAAGACGTTTGGCGATTCTACTGCAAAGCCACCCTCTTGAAAAGCCCCCCTCTTTTTCTGAACAACCAAAGGCCCTAGAAAAACGAGGGGCTTTCCACAGAGTATGGGGATAGAGTGGGGATAGAGTTAAGATGCTGTCTTTAAAGGCATTCCTTGCTGTACGCGTTTTAATGCTTCATCGTACTCGGCCGCATGGAGTGCTTCCACTTTTCCCAAGGCTTTAAAGCGTTGGGCGGCCTTTTGGAAAATCGTGGCGTGAACAGCAGACTCTGCGGCCTGTTCCTTGAATTCCGCAACAGCAGATGCGTCGCCTTCTTGGCGAGCTGTCTGCTCAAACTCAGGGTACATATGGTTGGTTTCATAGAGCTCTCCGTCTCGGGCCAACTCTAAGAGTTTTTCTGCCGTCATGCCCTCTTTGGGATAGAGCAGCTGTAAGTGAGCAAATGCGTGACCCGTTTCTTGACGGGCAATATCTTCAAACAGCGCTGCCACGTCTTCATGACCCAATTCCCGGGCCAGTTTAGCAAAATAGAGATATTTACGGTTAGCCATGGATTCTCCCGCAAAGGCGGCTTCCAAGTTTTTGAGCGTTTGGCTATTTTGATTCATTTCGTTTGTATTTTTCATCATGATTTTGTCTCCTGTTATTGTCATTTTCACAGCATTGCTAACGCCCAGCCCTAGAAGGACAGAGCATTGTGGGTGGATACTTAAGGGAGTCCTTAGCCCTCTTTATAGGATATTAGGGCGGGCTATGGTCTTGCTTTAAGGCTTTTCCGTAAAAAGTGACGTGATAGTCCTGAATACTGAAGTCATTCCCTAAGGTCTGGCACAAAGGCTCAACGGATTCCCAGGGGATGTCATAAATTCGGCCCGTTTCACGGTCAATAAAATGGTGATGCGACTCAATATTGGCATCATACCGAGTGACTCCGGGTTCTGCAGAGACTTCCACAATGGCCCCAGCATCTACCAGAGTATTGAGCGTGTTATAGACTGTTGCCTTGGAGATAGCACCCGCCAGATGTATTGAAACTGCCTGAAAAACCTCTTCGGCATTGGGATGCCTATCCGTACTCATTAAATAACCTAGGACCACAGAGCGTTGAGGGGTCACCTTCAGCCCATGGGTTTCGAGGGTTTTTCGAATGGTTTCAGTTTTAATCGGTTGGTTTCCAAGAGGATTCATATTAAAAGTCACCTAAATTCATTTGATTCTGAATTTAGAATAATTCTAATTTAGGAATTTGTCAATACTAATATTATTTTCGCTGGCTGCAAGCTCTGCCTGTTGTTTGACATGCCGAAGCACGCGAAGATGAATTTCGTGAATAATCCAATCCGACCACACCTGCCAATAGGCACTGGGCCACATCTGATTACGGTACCAGGTGGTTCCTTCGAGATGGGTACCCCCGTTTGGGTTAGGCGAGAGTAAAAACTGACCGCCTTCTGAACGCAAATAATCATCCAGATGCGGTGGATGTATGGGTCTAAACGCCCATTCTTGCATTGGGGGTGGTTGAGAGGCCACCGAAAAAGCCAGTTGATGAGGAGGCTTCCAAATCGTAATCGGCTCAATAAAAGCCCCCGTAGAAAACACACAATGTCGTTGAGCCCCTACGCCTTCTCCACGAATCACCGCAATTTTGGGATAGGCCACGCCCACCTTAAAATACCATTCTGTTGGCGGGGGCAACTGACTAAAGCGCACCACATGAGGCCAGACCTTTTCTGGGGGTACATCCACATCAATGGCGGTTTTAATCGCAACCAAAGGGGGTTCTTGTTGCAGTTTTGCTTCAGCTCCCATCAATAAGGGTTGCGTCAAAACCAGGCCTAACAAGACCCATGTCATGGTGTCATTGTGTTTGGGTAAGCGCGGCAAGCCTGCTTGGACAAAATAGGCCACCAGTGCCCCCATCCAACACAGGGGAATAATCACGGGCGCAGCCATGGCCAAACACAGAAAGCCCTCAACCATCAGAACCATCAAGCACATGCATAACAGAATAGGCACGGCTGTGGCGACCGCCATGCAGGACCAAAAACTGCGCGGTTGATGATAGCCATATATTAAAACGGAGACAAAACCCATCACAAAGGGCAACAGGATAAACAGACCGTTTCCGTAAAACTTCAACTCCGTCACTGAAAGTACAGTCCCCAAAATGCCAATAAATGAAGAAATAAATAGCCCCAAAACAGCACTGCCCAGAGCAGAATGAGGAATTACACGAGCAAGATATCCAGCAAAATATTCAGTAAGAGGAGATTCTCCGGCTGTTTCATCCGACGGTGACGTTATTTTCTCCGGTAATAACGCGAGCAGAGCAAAAAACAGAATATTCAGCCAGGGAATAAAAAATAGAAGACACAACCACCGAGGCAGACCACTGGCGTTGAGTCTGCGAATACAAAACATCACCCCAATCCAAATAAAGGGCAGGGCCGATAAAATCATAATAGTGTAAAACAGCATCTGCTCTGTCCAAACCGGGTCAGACCAACTAAGAGGTTTCATCTGAGCATGGAGCAGTGGGTTCATATAATCCATCACGTTCCATTCCCGATGAAACACTGCTGCAATCAGCCGGTCCAACTGATACTTAATGGCAAACAAGACAAAGCCGTTGAGTAAAAATTGATACCGTGTAACCGTGCCCAAGGGGGCAAAGTAAAAGAGAAAGCGATCAAAAAGGGTAAAAGTCTCTTCAGCAGACTGTTTCTTTCGCACTGCATTTTGCCCGTCCAGCCGAGCCAGAAATGCCAAGACCAACCACAGCATCGCCAGCAGAACAACCAGTCCAATAATCCCCCAAGGAATTAAAAAAGCCAGTTGAATCCAGTTCGATTTTCCCGATGGGGGGTGCGGCAACGACAATGACAATATCGTGTTGATGAGCATCGCAATCGAATTCCAGAAACTACTTAATGGCTTTGTTCACGGTATCTTCTAAGACTTCGGGATCCCCGCCTTCTAAGCGTTTGAGCAAAGAACCTGATGGGTCAAACAAGAGGTAAGTCGGGGTTACTTGAACATTGAAGCGAACCGCTTTGTCCATGTTATCAAACCCACTGAGATCCACGTAGACATAAGCCAATTTGCTACCCGAATCTTTGACCAATTGCGCCACATAGGGTTTCATAAATTGGCAGGTAGAACACCACTTGGCAGAAAATTCAACCAACACAGCCTTAGCATCTTTGGACTTGGGACGCCACTCATCCGGAAGCTCATTGGCCTGAAGCATTCCCATACTGCCCAGTACCCCAAAAGCCAAAAATAAAAGACCTAATACGACACCCAGGCGAGCAGCCCAGGTTTTAAACCAAAAAACACGACGAGTCGACACTTCTTGTGACGGTAAACTTCCCATAATGAGCGATTTCCTTTCCAAATGGATGGTAAAACTGGGCTTTACAGAACGCCGCGCCTGGCCTGGTCCCGTTCTATTGACTTAAACAGAGCGCCAAAGTTCCCTTCTCCAAAGGAAAAATGGTTTTTACGTTGAATGAGTTCAAAGAAAATTGGGCCAAACAGGTTTTTCGTAAATATCTGCAGCAGATAGCCCTCTTCGTCCCCGTCAATCAACACCTGATGTTGCTCAATGCGAGTGCGGTCCTCGGTGACGTTGGGGACTCGCTGAAAGGCCTCATCGTAATAATCTGCATCAATATCCAGTGTTTCAATCCCAGAGCCCACCAATTGATCTAAAGAAGACAGCAAATCTTGTGTCGCCAGTGCAATATGTTGAATCCCCGGGCCGTGGTATTCCCTGAGATATTCTTCAATCTGAGATTTATCCTCATTGCCTTCATTAATAGGAATACAAAAGGTGCCACACGGTGAACGTAGGGCATAGGAGGTGAGACCCGTTTTCTCACCTTTGATATCGAAGTAGCGAACTTCGACAAAACCGAACACATCTTTATAAAAGCTGGCCCAGGTATCTCGGGTGCCTTTGTGAACATTATTGGTAAGGTGATCCACAAACAAAAACCCCTTATGAGCAACATTAAGAGGCTCTGGGTGTGGCTGAAACGCCGTTTGATAATATTTTAGAGGCGCCTTGATTGAAGACTCGACAAAGTAAATCAAACTATCCCCAATTCCATATATGGCAGGAAAAGGATGATCCGCTTTTGCATTATCTGCAACTGGTTTTGCACCCCGTTGAACCGCTATTTCCAGTGCTTGCTTGGCAGAAGCCACTCTTAAACCCATCGCACAGGCAGAACGTCCATGTGCTTTTGCAAACTCAGCCGCAAATCCGTTGGGGGCGAAATTTACCAAAAAATGGATATCATTCTGTTGGTAGTACGTAATCGGTTGCGCGCTATGCTGCCGCAGGCGAGAAAAACCCAAACCCGTGAAGATACCGTCAAAATGGGCACTGTCTTCTTGAGTGTTTGGTCCTGCAAACTCAATAAACTCAATTCCACACAGGCCCAAAGGATTTTCTGTGGCTACAAAACTGGGGTCAACAACAGCAGCTGTCATAAGGCCTTGATTCTCCTGATTGTCAAAAACGCATGCTCATTCTAGGCGATTCTGATTCACAACTCAAACGCCTTCTTAATACCCACCCAGTTCTCTTTTCATAACCGTATCATCCGCGTCCAGCAGTTCAGACAAGCCCGGTGGCATTTCTGAGGACTGAGTACCTGAAGCATTCAATAACGCCCACTGTTGCTTCATCAACGGTGGGTTGCGCTCTTCTAAAACGGTACGGATAGACCGGGCAGAAATCTCCCGCAGTGTACAGCCATTCTTGATCGCCAAGGCCGCTGCAATCCCCACTGCTTCACCCACTTGGGCGTTGTGTTGGATAATGCGCCCTGCCCCTTGACCCACTGGGGAATATCCCGCCGAGCGGCCCACCACAGCCCAGGATTCCAGCCCCGGTTGTGCGAGCAAAGAACATCCAAGACCCACGCGAAATACGGGTTTTGGCAAATGATATAACCCCGGGAAATAACGCGACAGTTGCACACCCCGAAAATCCAACCAGTACGAAAAGACGCCAATGGCATCCTCTTCGGGGACTCCCCCCTCCAGCATCTGCCGCGCGGTCATATTTTTTTGAGTCAGCATTGTCCGTGTTTGCCGGATATACAGGGCTTTGGGTGCCTCAATCGCTATCTCAGATACCCCCGTGTGCTGCTGTAAGAAGGCCTCAAAGAGTTGCATTTCCTGAATCAACACCGCGGGCACCCCCCCACTTTGAGAATAAGCCAGCAGTCTATTCAGGACCGTCGCTTCAGACACTTGCCCTGGAGCTGGGGGAAGAGCCTCTGCTCGCATCACCATCCCGTTAAAGCTCAAAACAGAATCAGATGAACAGTCTGGCAAGCAGGCTACATTGCCCCCGTCTATCCAAATGGGGGCCTCTGAATACGTCCTTGCCGATGCCAGTCTGGTTTCTGGGGAAAGGACCGCTATATTTTGCTGCGGCGGATTTTGCTGCTTCCAGATGTGAAAGGCAATGCCAATAGAAGGATTCAAAATGTCGAGATAATCCCGCTCGGCTGGATTGTCTGACTGAAACGTGGGGCGGGTAACATACTCCTGCCAAAGGGTAGGATCATGAAAGGGCAAAGCCGCTTCAAGGACATCAGACCATCCATTCAAAGCACGTATATTGGCTTCTGTATGCTCAAGACAAGCCACTGGCAAGTGATGAATCCGAAAAACAGGGGAGACACCAATAAATTCTGGCGGTTTTTCTTTTCCAGATTGCCTCCCCTTGAGGAGACCACCCAGGCCCTCGATACAGGGTAACTCTAGGGCGCTCAGCATGCTGGCATCCGGTGTTGCATCTATATATATTTGGGC
>CAZZIY010000046.1:0-11124 GCA_964654525.1 uncultured Vampirovibrionales bacterium
CCCCAAACAAGAGAGGATGGATACAGTACTCGGTCTCTCCAAATTTTTTGGACCACAGCGTGGGACCAAAGGGTAGCCCAAATCCAAACCGCTCAACACGAACACCACAGCGCCTGGCGACGGTAAAGTGGCCTAACTCGTGCGCAATAATCAGCAAACTGACCAAGCCCAACATGGTAAATACAGAAAAAATCATCAGCAGTAGGTCCTATTCCGTCAAATTCAATCGAAAATTAGTGAATGCAGTATCGGCAATTTTGCAGGCAAACCCAGTTTTGTATCGCTATTTTACAGCGACTTGCGATCCACGCATAGAGACCGTTGCTTTGTGAGAACAGTTGCGGTGCCAGACTAGTCTATAATGAAGGCAAGCAAATAATGAAGGCAAGCAAATCCACGCTTCCGATTGTTCTTTTTATAAGAATGAGTGCCCCCCATGCCGCGACAATCTGCAAATAGTTTCCTTGATCAATTCGCTAATAGGCCTTTTGCCTTGCTAGCAGTGAGCATAGGGATTTCACTCGGTCTTTTCTCCTCGCCGTTTATCAGTATGGCCTCAGCTGAAGAAAATCACCTATTCTCAGGACTCAGTCCTGTCGAGATACCTGGACAGGCGAACAATCCAGTCCAGCATTCGGGTCAAGCCTCTCAAAAGAAACTTACCCCACAGGGATTATCCAAAGAGACACTGACGCCTGAAGCAATCACCCAACTCCAACAGCAACGAACATATGCTTACGGTCTGTTTCTCAAGGGTCGTTATGAAGAAGCACTCAAACATTACACGCAAATCGTTCCTGCTCTGATCAGGCAGCCTGGTAAATATCCCAATTGGTCTTCCACAAATCTCTCACTGGTACAAGAGTACGTTGATGTGATGACAAAGGCCAAGGCAACCGACCCCTTCAAAAATTTTATCGAACAGGATGTCTTTCCGCTGACGGCCAGTCAAAATCTTGTCTTTCACCAAAAAATATCCTGGGTTCTTCAGCTCTGCAAGCTGTATTTAGAACTAGGTAGCCCGGATGAAGCACAGCGATTACTAAACAAGCTACCCCCAGTGAATGACCCCACACTCAGTCTGGATTATTTACTCCTCAAAGGCACTATTGCTGATGCCAAGCATCAAAACACCGAACTTTCTAAGATCGCGCAACTGGTTTGCAAGCAAAGCCCGGGGAACGCTGAAGCTTTCCGCTGGATGGGTAATATGGCGGCCAGTCAAAACCGTTGGAGCGAAGCCCAAAAGTACTGGGAACGAGCACTCGAGCAAGAACCTAACAACGGCGATCTGCTCCTCAAGCTGGCTGATTTTTTACTGCTTAAAAGCAAGAATCCCCACTACAACCCTGAGCGGGCCATTCTATTGTACCAACGGGCACTGGCGTTTGATCCCAAAAACGCAGACTTAATTCTGCGGGTTGCCAGGTTGGCCAAAACCCTGCAACAACAGCAAACCGCAGGGGAGTATTACAAAAAACTGCTTGAAATCAATCCAGAGCAACCTGAGGCCTTGTTTGAGCTTGGCTTTACTGCTTACCAAAACAGACAATGGGATCAGGCCAATCTGTATCTGAGCCGCTTTATTGATCAAGTCCCCGATCAGCCTGAAGCACGGTATTATCTGGCACAAATTCAGCTGCAACAGACGCATAATATCGATCATTATATTGAATCACTTGAAGCCATTGCCCTCGAGTCCCCGCGAAATGTCAATGTGCTCAATGAACTCTGGGAGTTGTACGAAAAACGCGGGCAAGAAGCTGCCATTGCCAGCATCTTGGATCGCATTCTGGTGCTAACCCCCGACAACGGGGAAGCTTTTTTCCGTCAAGGACAACTCCTGTGCAAGCAAAAGCAATGGTCTGCAGCACTAGTGGCCCTTAATCAAGCCGAAAAACTGCTGACAGATGCACCTGAAGCCAAGCGGGCTCAATTGTTTTCCCTTCGCGGCCAAGCCCATCGAGCCCTCAATCATCCGACATTGGCTGCAATCGACCTCAAAAAAGCCGTTACACTGCTTCCAACCCTGACCGATGCTCACGAAGCCCTCGGTTTGCTCTATGCCGAGAATAACCAATGGCCCCTGGCTTCTCAAAGTCTTGAAAGAGCCCTTCAGCTGGATCCTAACCGCATTGTTTGCATTCAGCCCTTAGCCGCCCATGCACTTTATACCGGAAAAATCACGGAAGCAGAACGCTGGATGAAACGTGCCCTAACTGTCGTAACCTCACAAACAGGCCAAAAAGACAATATACTCAGTTTATCCCAGCTGCTCTTGTCCATGGATAAACCCTCAGAAGCCCTTGGCTACCTCACACAGGCACTTAAAGAGACACCCGATGATCCAGCACTACTGAGTACGGCTGGACTGGCCTACCTGAAAAACAAGCAACCAAGGCGGGCTGTGGTAGTTCTTTTTAGAGCCACAGAACTAGAATCCAATAACGCTAATACGTGGGACCGACTTGGGCAGGCCTATTTGAGCAGCGGACTGAATGAGGACGCAATCCAGGCCTTTACAAAAGCAGTTAGCCTTGAACCCAATGCCGTCAATCACCGGTTTCATTTGGGAGAAGCTTACGAGAATAACCAACAACCAGAGCGGGCCTATGCTGCCTATGAGGAAGCCCTGTCTCTGGGAGAACATCTCGTCGCACCCAAAGAGGCCTCTGCCGATAGCTTGTATAACTTGGGAAAGGTCTATTTTCGCTTAGGCCGCTTCCCTTCAGCCGAAAAGCATTTATTGCGGGCTCTCAACAAAGTTACGCATGGGCCGCATAAAGCCCAGAGGCAAGCCACACTAGGAGATATTTATGAGGCCACACATCGCCCCCGTGCCGCCAAGCAGGCCTATGAGGCATATCTAAAAATAGTGCCCTCAGGAGATTTGGCCGCACAAATTCGCGCCAAAATCCCTGGACTGACCCAGGACTAAATTTGATTAGCTAATTTTGAGGTTGGCCTGATCAATCAAGCGGTTAAAATAACTGATGTGGCTGGCAGGGCCCTCCACACGAATGTTTAACCCTCGTTGGGTGTGCCCCTCTGAATCTTCAAAAAAGAAGGGGTTGATGGAACTAATGGCCACCTTTTTGGCACGTTGCACATATTTATTGAGCAACCGCACGGAGGGGACAACCCGAAAATTTTCCACCGCTTCATCGGTGGTCTGGTAATCTAACACCGCCAAGTTTTTCATTTTTAAATTGCTTAAATTGGACATGGGGCAAACACCTACGCTTTTCTCATTGGGAATCTGTGCTGTACACGCGGCGAGTCTGCAGGCTTTTTAAGACGCAATCGGAAAAAGGACCACTGAATCAAGCTTAAGGAAAGGAATCAAGAGTTTTGCCTGAGAGAATTGAGACCAGGTATTTTTCAAAAAATGCTTTAAAAAGCACACAGACTGCAAAAACAACGCTTAAGTAACTATTAGTAGTGTATCCGTATTCTCAGGTGAGTTTCATTATACAAATGGAGGATTTTTTTCCATCCATTTCTTTACATAAATCTATGATTTTTTACAGAGCAAGGCCAAAAAATCGCTTACAAACCCGTCTAGATAGGGTATTTACGCTGTAACGACCTGGTTTAATTTTTGCCAGTCTGATTGAAAGAGTTGAATGCCTTTTTCAGTCAGCGGGTGATCATACATCTGCTTGAGCACTTTAAATGGAATGGTGGCAATATCCGCCCCCACCGCCGCCGCTTGGGTTACATGCAGTGGGTGTCGAATACTGGCAGCCAGAATTTTACTGGGCCAGTCAAAGGATTGTTTCAGTGAGACTACATCTGCAATCACTTGCATCCCGTCAAAGCCGATATCATCCAGTCTCCCCACAAAGGAGCTGATGAGTGTTGCCCCTGCACTGGCAGCAAGGATGGCTTGGTTTGTGGAAAACACCAAAGTCACGTTGGTACGAATGCCTTCTTTAGCAAAAACACTGACAGCCTTCATCCCCTCGACGCAGAAAGGGACTTTGACATAGACATTGGGCGCCCAGGTGACAAATTCTCTTCCTTCTTTCAACATGCCTGCCGCATTGTCAGAAATACATTCCATACTGACCGGGCCCTCTGGCACCAGTGCACAAATTTCTTGAATCACTTGTTTGACAGAACCGGACCCGTTTTTCGCTAGCAATGTGGGATTGGTCGTCACCCCTTGAATCACACCCATCTCTGCGGCCTCACGAATTTCTTTTAAGTCGGCGGTATCGACAAAGAGTTGCATATTGACGCTCCTGGCTCTCTCATTCCAAATGACATTTACGTTACGCTAGCATAAGGCAAACGAGATTGCACCCAGATTTAATCAGGCTTGACTCTGCTACAACAAGCATTCTCTCTGGATGTATTCTTACAGCGCAGTTCCCTTTTACGTTCTGGCACTTATCGGAAAAACCCGCTAGACTGGGAACAGGATACCTTGACTGGGCGTCATTTTAAAAATATGACCATTGCAATGAGAGTGACTCTAGCATGACCTTCGTTCCGATACCGACCGCATCTCGTCAATTCATGAGCATTGCTCTGGCATTGTTGCTGGCCAACGCGTGTGTTCCATCCAGTTGGTCGCAAGAAACAGAGCGTCAACAACCGCTTCAGGGCAGTGTTATTAAGACCCTGACACCAGGGAGCAACCCTTCAATTAACGAAGGGGACGAAAAGCTGGTGAAAAAAGGCAGCACCATTGAGATGACAGTTTCCACCTCTGTCAGCACGGATATCGCCTCAGTGGGTGATGAGTTTTTTGCCAAAGTGACTAAAGATGTCGTTGTAGACGGCAAAGTTGTCATCCCCAAAGGCACCTTAGTGCATGCCGCTATTCAAGAAAAGTCTGGCCCAAAAAATGCAGGACGCAACGCGTTTTTAACCGCCAAATTTGATTATCTAATCACCCCAGATGGTCGTGAAATCCCCATCGTGGGTGATTTTAGTAACAAAGATCCTAAACTTTTGGCTGCAGCCAAAGTCCTTGGGCGTTCTGCGGGTTATTCTCTTGCTGGAGGAGCCGTGGGGGCATTGACAGTTCTAAAGTACGGGGGATTGCCCGCAGTCGCCGCCACCAATGGTTATGCCTTGGCCGGAGGTGCCGCAATAGGGGGTGGAATTGGGCTTACTGCATCGTTACTCACCAAGGGCAAACACCAAATCATCCAGCCTGGCTCAGATATTCATGTCCAGATCAACGAAGACCTATTGTTACCTTCCATGAATCTCCCCGATGCGGGTGCCAATGATTTGAAATTAGAAGGTTTGCAAGTGAAGATATTGGGTATGCGTTTTGAGAAAGACCCCTTTGGAGAGCCCACTCAACTGACACTCACGCTGGATATGGACAACAAGACTCCTAACTCGTTCACCTCTTTTGATATTGCTCTTGAAGACGAGCATGGCTCTGTATTTTACCCATCTCCATTTGGTGATACCGGTATCTGGTTCCAAAAACTTCCTGCCAATCAGCGGTTATACGGGAATATGTCTTTTAGCGTGGATAACCCCAAGCTTCAACACTATTTGGTGTTTTACCGCCAATACACCCGGCAACCCATCGCCAAAATTGAACTGACCCCGGCCATGCTGACGGATAAAAAATCCGCTGCCAAAAAATTGGCCAAGCTATCCGAATCTTCTCAAAAATAACGGGTCTTTTAGTTGCCTAATTGCCCCGTTTTTGACGCATTCTACGTCGGTAACTGGTATAGGTCTCTGGTGGATTATAATACGCTCTGACTGTCCTACTTTGAGACCCATCACCACCGGCACTGGGGTCTTGCACCGTGTAAATATCCAGTGTTCTAGAGGCCGAGACGTTACTGGTCGGCATCACCTGCTTAAAGCGTCTGGAAATATCAAGAGCTCTGGGATCTTTTGACAAGTGATACGCTGCTGCGTTTTGGACCGTGAGCCATGGGTTTTCAAAGGGATCCTGCGGGTTGTGCTCCTGGGCCAGCCACTTAAGTTTGCTTTTGGAAGAACGCCGGTTTTCTAAGCGATGATGAAATGTTGAATCGACAGCCTCTTTACTTTGATATCGACCAGTCTCCACCAGATAACGGGTAATGTCATCTCGAGTGAGCGCCTGCCTGGCGTTGATTAACACGCCGTCAATCAAGCCTTTTGTTCCGTAGAACAATGATTCTACAGGGTTAAACCAAGCATCAGAAGCCAGAAAGTCTTTTCGGACTTCTGCCTCAGGATGCCCGGAAGCTTCTGCTATCGTTAAAATAAAATCTTCGCTATCCTGATGGAGGGCATCCACTTGAGAATTGTACGCAGCCGCATGTCGAGGATCCAGCGACGTCCAGGCCTCATGAATCATCACTCGCGCATGTGGGGTGGCAAAGCGGTATCCTGTTGCTGTTGCAAGTAAATCTGCCCCACAACTCCCGGCATAGCCAGTAACAATAATATCTACCGGGGTATGAATATCCGCTTTAATTGTATTTCTCAACTCGTAGGCGGCGTAAGAGTATCCTCCACCGCTATTTAAAACCATCTTGATATGAGTAGGCACTTGTCCGTGTGCTTTTTGCTGGCGTTTCTTGTCATTCAATTCCAACAGGGCGGCAACAGTTTGTTCTGCCACCGGATCGTTAAACTCCGCACTGAAAAAGATGACATCATCATCTAAAATCCCTTGGGCCGTCTTGGGCACTCGGGAAGCCATCACCCGCCAAAAACTGTCTGCAGGAGAGACCTGGTGGTATAAAGGGAGATTTTTATTAATGGTAATCGCATCATCAGCCTGACTCATCCCATGGTTATCTTCTCGCTTGCTGCGGTGATAACAGTAGAAACTGGGCGGTGCTGTTCGGCTGCGCCGCTCACTCAAGTGACGATCCGCTTTATCATAATTTTTCAAGCTTCGATAATGTGTATAATGAGCCCCTTCCAAGGATTGTGGCATAAATTCATTCATAGGGGTCGTATATTGGGCTGGAATCTGCCGTGCATTGCCTCCCGCCTTGAGAAAATATTCTTCTGTTTCAGTGAGAAATCCTTTTGGATTTGTATGAAGTCCCTTCAAACCTGCTGAGAGCCTTAGACCAATGGGTGGAGAGGGATAAACCGGATTTGGTAGTTGGCCTCCAATTTTTTTTGCTTTAAGACGTCCGTTTAAGAAATAATCTTCTAGATTTTTACGCGTCAGTACCCGATCAGGCCCGACAATAATGGCATCCACCAGACCTTTTTCGCCGTACATCAAGGCTTCCAATGCACTGAAGGTTTTTTCAGCATCCATCTGTTCTGCAATGGTCTTGCGCTCACTCACGCCGGCCTTTTGCATAATCAAGGTCTCATAATCTCGCAGATAGGTGTTGTAGAGATGCCGGTTTACCTGGAGGTCTCGGTCTCGCTTATCGGTTGCATGCTGCCACACAGGGCCAAAGCTTAGTTTGGTATCAGGGTATATCAGCCGCTTGCCAGTGGCCATCAGCAGGGCCCGGGTTAATTCTTGAGTGGCAATGGATTTCACCACTACATCTACCGGGCGGTCAATCAAAAGCATCGTATCACCCAGTGCTGCAGGGTCAGATTGATTATCGCCGTAGGGGTATTCTGAGTAAGTGGTTCCCAACAATAGCTTGAGTGTGCCAGGCTCTGCCCCTTTCACCCAGTGACGCATCAGCAAGTGCCGGTTGGCTTGTGCCACTGTAGGCGGGTCAAGATAAACCTGGTCTCGAATGTCTACACCGTAATCGTTTAAAAAGCCAGGTTTAATCGGCTCTATAGGCATTTTTTCTGGTTTTGTCTGCGTTTTTTTGGCGGTTTTTTTACTCTTTACAGATCCGGCAAAAAGGACCGAGTCCGATTTTGCCTCGCTCAGTGAGGCTAAATTAACTGCTGAAAGCTGAGTATGAAGCCCAGGCGTTGCACTCTGGACTGGATTGCCTATCTTACCCCATACACCCACACGGGTTATCACACGCACATCCTCGTTACACAGTTTGAGTAAACAGCAAACGATATCCCCTACAAAAGAGTTTTCTTAAACGCTAAGCCTAACAAAAAGGGTGACCTTTGACGATGTTTTGTCGGTATTTTGTATAAATTTGGTAACGCCTCCCCTCTTAACGAAGTTGAGGCACTCAGCAGGACTTGTTAATTTTTTCTCAGCGTGTAAGATTGAATGACTTTTTGACTGAATGCATTGCAATCTATCGCATTTCGGCGTCTTAACTTAAGAAATACGTCCACTACCAGAAGGAGATTCAATTCATATGCCTGTTGCGTCCTTACAGGAACTGATGGAAGCCGGTGTCCACTTTGGTCACCAGACCAATCGTTGGAACCCCAAAATGAAACGCTACATCTGGGGTGAGCGCAACGGTATCTACATTATTGATCTCACACAAACCACCGAAATGCTGGACAAAGCCTACGAATTTATGAAGCAGATGGCCGCTCAAGGCAAAAAAATTGTGTTTGTGGGCACCAAAAAGCAAGCCGTTGAAATCATTGAAGAAGAGGCGGTCCGTTGTCATTCTTACTACATTAACCGCCGATGGTTAGGCGGAACTCTCACCAATTTTGAAATCATCCGGACCCGGATCAATAAGCTTCGAGAGTTAGAAGAAATGCGCGATAACGGGCATTTTGACCGTCTTCCCAAAAAAGAAGTCGCTGTTTTAACCCGCCAACTGCTCAAACTGGAGCGTAGTCTGGGCGGAATGAAAGAGATGCGCGGCATGCCCGATGTCATCTTTGTGATTGACCAAAAACGTGAATTGAACGCCGTGCTTGAAGCCAATAAGGCCGGTGTTCCTGTGGTCGCTATGGTGGATACCAACTGTGATCCGGCGCTGATTAACTACGCCATTCCTGGCAATGATGATGCGATTCGCTCGATTCGCCTGATCACCTCCAAAATGGCCGATGCCATCTTGGAAGGTAGAGCCCAACGAGAAAGCAATATTTCCAAATTGGGCAAAGATAAATCCAGCCAAGGCGGTGCCGATTCAACCCCTGCAGAAGTAACTCTGGAAGAAATGCAATCAGGAAGTACCACCCAAACTGCGGTTGCTGTTGCAGAACCTCCCACTCTTTCTGCCGCTGATGAACCTAAGACAGATGCAGAGGCCTAGAGCCAACCCCTTTGTATTAATTCGAACCGACCTTTTTAAAGGAACACACACACCATGACGATTACCGCCACCCAAGTCAAAGAACTCCGTGAATTGTCTGGCGCCGGGATGATGGACGCCAAAAACGCCTTAACCGAAGCCAGTGGTGATATGACCAAGGCACTGGAAATTCTGCGCCAACGTGGGATTGCCACTGCTGAGAAAAAGAGCGGTCGTACGGCTGCTGATGGCCAGGTGTTTGCGGTGATTGCTCCAGATAAATCCGCTGGCGCACTGGTCGAAGTCAACTGTGAAACCGACTTTGTGGCCAAGGGCGAAGCATTTCTCCAGATGGTCCAAGAAGTGGCTCAATATGTGCTTGATAAAGCACCACGGTCCATCGAGAGTTTGACGGAAGAAAAGAAAGACTACGTAGTCGAGAAAGTGGCTCAGATCAAAGAAAATTTGACCATTCGACGTTTTGCTCGCTATGCATTGAGTAATGCCGGTCTGGTTCAAAGCTACATTCACACGGGCGGCAAAATTGGGGTGCTTTTACAGCTCAATACAGGCAAAGCCAGTACAGCCGAAACACCTGACTGCCTCCAACTGACAAAAGACATTGCGATGCAAATTGCCAGTGCTGCCCCTGAATTCGTCAGTCGTACCGAAATTCCACAAAGCGTGATTGATGAAGAGACCCGCATTGAACTTGGCAAAGAAGATATTCTGAAAAAACCCGAAGAGATTCGCGGCAAAATTGTGGCCGGGCGTGTGGATAAACTCCTTGCCCAACGTGTACTGGTCGAACAGCCCTTCATTAAAGACCCAAGCGTAACCATTCAAGGCTTGCTTGATGAAAAAGCCAAGCAGTGGGGTGATTCACTAACCATTGCTGGGTTTACCCGCTTTGTATTGGGTGAAGGCATTGAAAAAAAAGAAGCCAATTTCGCTGAAGAAGTGATGGCGCAACTCAAATAGTTTTATTACACTTACCCACCGATGGAGTCACCACCCCGTTTCTATGACTACTGCCTCATCTTCTGAAGTCCCCACTGCTGAGATTACGGCCTATAAAGGCGAGATCAAGTACAGACGGGTTCTTCTGAAGATTAGCGGCGAGGCCTTGATGGGCGATCAAGGGTACGGGATTCAACCCGATGTGATTAGCAGGGTGGCCAAAGAGATTAAACAGGCTTTGGCACTGGGTGTACACATTGCCATTGTGGTTGGCGGGGGCAATATCTTTCGAGGCCTTCAGAACAGCTCTAAACTGGGTATGGACAGGGCATCTGCCGATTATGTTGGCATGTTGGCTACCGTGATGAATGCGCTGGTGCTTCAGGGGGTTTTAAAATCCCAGTCAGTGGACACCCGGGTGATGAGTGCCATTGATATCAACCGTGTGGCAGAACCCTACATTCGCCTTCGTGCGGTTCGTCACTTAGAACGAGGGCGTGTGGTGATTTTTGGTGGGGGCACAGGTAACCCTTTCTTCTCGACAGACACCACTGCGGCCTTACGCGCTGCGGAAATTGGGGCTGATGCAATTTTAATGGCTAAAAACGGGGTAGACGGTGTCTATGACAAGGACCCCAAGAAATTTCCTGATGCCAAGAAGTTTGAAACCCTCAGCTACGATGATGTCCTGATCCAGAATCTGCAAGTAATGGACCAGACAGCCGTTTCGCTCTGCAAAGATACCAAACTCCCCATTGTGGTGTTTGATTTTAACCAGGAAGGCTCTATTTTAAAGCTCCTGAAAGGGGAAACCCTGGGAACACATATTTCGAGCCACTAAACACAGAGCTTTGGTCAAAAATTGTATCCCGTCAAAAGATAATCTTAAATCCTGCTGTATTGGCGGTCATTTTTGATTGGCAAAAAAAATACTGATCAGAAATGCATTCATTTGTTATTTCAGTTTTAAAACAAGTTGATAATTAGTTTTTATAACCATAAGAGAGTATCTCTTTTCAAACACTTGTTTTTTCTATAAAATACACTTTATTCTGATTTCAGAATCTGTCCGTGAGCTTTGGAGGTGAGA